>JBJKSY010000557.1:0-3532 GCA_046703645.1 Cyclobacteriaceae bacterium | reverse complement strand
ACCATGGGGAACACGTTATCTTCTTTTTCCACTTCTATTTCCAGGAATGTTGGTCCTTCGCTGTCCAGCAGCCATTGAAGGCCGCCGGCTAAATCTTCTTTTTCAACAACCCGTCTGGCGTTGATGCCGAAACCTTCGACGATCTTGGTGAAATTCGGGTTATTCATTTCCGTGAAGGAATACCTGCCTTCAAAGAAAAGCTGTTGCCACTGACGAACCATTCCCAGGAAATGGTTATTCAAAACAATGATCTTAACCGGAATACGACTTTGGGCAATCGTTCCGAGTTCCTGCAATGTCATCTGGAAGCCACCGTCTCCGATGATGGCAATAACAGGATGACCCTTTGCGGCCAAAGTGGCTCCTACAGATGCCGGCAGGGCAAATCCCATAGTCCCGAGGCCACCTGAAGTAATATGATAATTCGGAACCTTGAATTTGTAATACCGGGATGTAATCATCTGGTGTTGTCCGACGTCTGTAACGATAATGGCCTCTCCATGGGTTTTCTCAGAAAGAACACGCACTACTTCAGCCATTCTTAACATTTCGCCGGGTGAAAATACCTGGTCTTTTATGACCTTTTCATATTCGATCTTATCACATTCACGGAATTCAGAGATCCATTCATCATGATTGTTCTTGTTTATCAGAGGCAGTAAATTTTCAAGTGCGACGCGCGCATCCGAATTAATGGCTACATCGGTTTTAACATTTTTATTAATTTCAGCGGGATCAATTTCTATATGAATGATCTTGGCTTGTCTGGCGTATTGGGTAAGGTCACCGGTAACCCTGTCGTCAAAACGCATTCCAACAGCGATAAGCACATCACATTCATTGGTTTTGATATTGGGCCCGTAATTCCCGTGCATTCCCAGGAACCCTACATAATTTTTATGATCGGGCGGGAATGCCGATAATCCCAAAAGGGTGAGGGCAACCGGGATTTCCGCCTTTTCTGACAATTCCCGGAGCTCTTTTTCTGCGCAGGAGATCAGGATACCGTGTCCGGCTAAAATGTAAGGTTTTTTTGCTTTGTTGATAAGGTCGGCTGCGGCCTTTAATTTCTTTTCATCCAGAACAGGGTAGGGATGATAGCTCCTGATCTTATCGCATGAACTGTACCTGTATTCACATTTTGCCGACTGGGCATCCTTGGTTATATCCAATAATACCGGGCCGGGCCTGCCGGAACGTGCAATATAAAAAGCTTTGGCGATGGCTTCCGGGATCTCTTCCGGTTTGGAAACCTGGTAATTCCATTTGGTAACAGGCATGGATATGCCTAGTACATCCGTTTCCTGGAATGCATCGGTTCCAAGCAGGGAAGAAACTACCTGGCCAGTAATGCAAACAATCGGAGTAGAATCAATATTCGCATCCGCAATACCGGTGATCAGGTTGGTAGCTCCCGGTCCGCTGGTTGCAAAACACACTCCCACTTTTCCTGACACTCGGGCGTATCCCTGGGCTGCGTGGGCAGCACCTTGTTCATGGCGCACCAATATATGATTGATGCGGTCACGATAATTATACAAGGCATCATAAATGGGCATTATAGCCCCTCCGGGGTATCCAAAAATGGTATCAACATTTTCTTCCAGGAGAGACAGGATCACTGCTTCAGAACCGGTTACGGTTTTCAGCTTATAATCACTGCGAATGGTTTGAGGTTTTACGATTGTTGACATAATTTATTAAATAATTAATCTGTGACACATCCTTCCGAGGCATCGGAAACCAGCTTGATATATTTCCCCAGAATGCCTTTATCATATTTGTACGGGGGTTTTTTCCAGGCTTTTCTCCGATTCAATAATTCCGCTTCGGTTATTTCAACATTGATGGTATTATTCTTGGCATCAATGGTAATAATATCTCCGTCTTTTACCAGTGCAATGTTTCCCCCTTCCTGGGCTTCAGGGGTAATATGCCCGACCAGAAATCCATGTGACCCTCCAGAAAACCTGCCATCGGTAATAAGGGCAACATCCTTACCCAGGCCTGCACCCATAACCGCACCGGTAGGTTTGAGCATTTCCGGCATCCCCGGTGCACCTTTTGGTCCTTCATAACGGATAACGATCACGTCACCCTTTTTTACGGTCTTTCCGATCCCTTCTATTGCATCGAACTCATTATCAAAGACTTTGGCCGGTCCTGAAAATCTTTCGCCTTCCTTTCCCGTAATCTTTGCTACAGCACCTTTTTCTGCGAGATTGCCGAATAAAATCTGGATATGACCGACATTTTTAATGGGCTTGCCAATAGGTTTTATGATTTCCTGGCCGGGTTTCAGGTCAACCGCCGATTCCAGGTTTTCAGCAAGAGTTTTTCCTGTAATGGTAAGGCAATCACCATGCAGGAACCCTTCCTTGAGCAGGTACCTCATCAGGCCCGGAACCCCGCCCGCATAATACAGATCCTCCATCAGGTATTTCCCGCTGGGTTTGAGATCGGCGATATAAGGTGTTTTATTCGATATATCCTGGAAATCTTTTATTGTGAGGGTAACTTCTACGGCTTTTGCCATCGCGATAAGATGTAAAACCGAATTCGTCGATCCACCCATTGCCATGACCATAGTGATGGCATTTTCAAATGCTTTCCGGGTCATGATGTCCCTGGGGCGGATATCCTGTTTTAAAAGATTACGAACAACATTGCCTAGGGATTGGCATTCGCCGTTCTTTTCATCACTGACTGCCGGGTTGGAACTGCTGTAGGGGAGGCTCATTCCGAGGGCTTCGATAGCTGATGCCATGGTATTGGCGGTATACATACCTCCGCAGGCTCCTGCACCCGGAATGGCGTTTTTTATGATACCCTGGTAATCTTCACTGGATATTTCTCCCTTTAGTTTTTTACCATAGGCCTCAAAGGCAGAAATGATATTAAGATCTTCCCCTTTCCATTTTCCCTTCCTGACGGTTCCTCCATATACCATTAAACCGGGCCGGTTCAGTCTGCCTAAGGCTATGATGGACCCAGGCATATTCTTATCACATCCTACTACTGCAACAATTGCATCATAATATTGGGCATTCATTACTGTTTCTATGGAATCGGCGATGATCTCCCGGGATGGAAGCGAATAATTCATTCCCAGGGTTCCGTTGGCGATGCCATCACTTACGCCGATCGTATGAAAAATCAGGCCAATAAGATCATCTGAATCAATACCTTTCTTGATCTGATCTGCCAGGCCATTAAGATGCATATTGCATGGATTTCCCTGGAAACCTGTACTGACAATGCCCACTTGCGCCTTTTGTAAATCCTTATCATTCAGACCCAGGGCGTATAACATGGCCTGGGAAGCAGGCTGCGTTTCATTTTGCGTAATCTGACCGCTGAACTTGTTTATTTTATTATCCATCTTTTAAACATTTAAAAGGCCTATCCCGCGTGAGAAAGGCCTTTTTGTTAAATCATGGTATATCCCTTTCTCACCTGTCTGACAGAGAGATCACCACAATCACAATAATAAGAGAAATTAAATTTTTTATTTTCAACATTTTATCTGATT
>JBJKSY010000556.1:0-3471 GCA_046703645.1 Cyclobacteriaceae bacterium | reverse complement strand
TTCGGCATAAACGATCGGGTGTCCCTGCGTCGGTATCATTTCAGCATGATCCACGCCGGCATTCAGCAGCCTCTTTTTCAGGAATTCCGCTGCACGGATAATATCGGTGGTATGACTGCTGTCGGTGCTTACCGAAGGTATCCGGATAAGGTTGAAAAGATCGTTTAAAAGCTCTTCCCTGTGCGTATCGAGGTATTCTTTGGGATTCAGGTACATTATCTGGGGCATTTAGTAATTCACGAAATACTATTCTTATTTATAAATCTATATACAATCGGACGTTTGATGAAATCGGAACAGGTCTTTTTTAGGGTATATAGCGGGATTGGGCCGGAAATTTTTAAATTCTTTTATGGAAAATAGAATCCGGGTTCCTAAATTTGCAATCCCTTACGGATTCTGCAGAATTCCGTCTTGCGAAAGTAGCTCAGTTGGTAGAGCACGACCTTGCCAAGGTCGGGGTCGCGGGTTCGAATCCCGTCTTTCGCTCTTTTTTATTTGTGATTGAGTGATTTGTGATTGAGTGATTTGTGATTGAGCGTTTGCGTTCTGCAATGTAAATAATTGTTCGACAGCTAAAGTTCTTTTAATTATGACATCAGGGGAATTAAGATCAATGACCAAGGGGTTTGCGATTGACACAATCAAATTTGTAAAAACCCTGCCGGAATCCTTTGTGGGAAAAATAATAGGAGGACAGTTATTACGAGCCGGTACATCCATGGCAGCTAATTACAGAGCCGCCTGCAGGGGAAGGTCAAAAAAGGAATTTTTTTCTAAAATCAGCATAGTCGTTGAGGAGACAGATGAAACTATGTTTTGGCTTGAGATATTAATAGAATCGGAAATTGCTGATAATTTGAAAGCAAAAGAATTATTGGACAGGTCGACGGAATTTATTAAAATATTTTCATCAACCCGTAAAACAATAAGTAATCAATTATCGAATGATAAGAATTTTAAATCAGGAATTTAGCGATCGCTCAATCACAAATCATTATTCACTCAATGAATAGTTGCCCGGGTGGTGGAACTGGTAGACACGCAGGACTTAAAATCCTGTGACCCTTACCGGTCGTGCGGGTTCAACTCCCGCCCCGGGTACTGATAATCAGCAAGTTACGAAGCTCAAAGGCAACTTTGAGCTTCGTCGTTTTTAGGCAGGTACAACATAGGTACAACATTTTCAGGCTTTGGTTTGACCTGTATTCATCTAGTCTGAAGGATTTATATAAATCAAAAAGGAAAGGTTATCTCCGGCCATGTCCCCCATAGCTTAATATTTATATAGATGCCTCCGCTTCAAGCCGGCTCGTCGCTAAAATTCAACATTGTTGAATTTTTTTACGCCGCCCTCCCCGGACGGGCCTTGAGAGTCTGCATGTGCGGTGATCCGGGGTCCCCCCTGGCTTAGTAAAATCTATATTAATTCCTTACAGCTATTGTAACCGAATTGGTTGACGATACGTATAAAAATTGTATATTTGTCGCTAACACCTTAGCCCCAAATAACCTAAACCTATGGAAAACTTTTTTGGATATCGATTATCATCAGCCCGTAAAATGGCTGGAATGTCATTACAGGAGCTTTCTGACAAGCTCGGTAATGAAGGTGTATCCAGGCAGTCTATCAATAAGTATGAGCAGGGGAAAATGAAGCCTGAAAGCAGGGTATTGATCGCCCTGGCCAATGCCCTTAATGTAAGCGTCGATTATTTCTATTCTGAACCTAAAGCAGCGGTGAAGCTCGAGAATGTGGATTACAGGAAATTTATTACCAGGGTTTCCAAAGGAGAGCAAGATGCTATTGAAGAAAAGACGAAAGCTGCCATAGAGCGATACCTGGAACTGGAGGATATCCTCAGGATAAAAGAAAAGCCCGAATATTTTACTTTTAAAAAGGTAATCGATAAACCTGAACTTGCCGAGGAAGCCGCCCAGGCACTTCGTAAGGAATGGGAACTTGGGTACGATCCCATACCGGATGTGGTAAGGATGCTTGTAGATAAGGGTTATAAAATAATTGAAATAGAAGGCCCGGAAGGATTTGACGGATTGAAAGCCGAGGTGCCGGATAAATCTTCCAAACCGGAATTGTTAAAGATTATAGTCTTAAACAAAATTAAAAACAATGATTATGATAAGGTGCGGAGAAGGTTTACGGCTCTTCATGAACTGGCCCACCATGCATTAAAGTTCCCCGGAAATATGCCTGAAAAGGATAAGGAAAAACTTTGTCACAAGTTTGCCTGTGCCGTTCTTTATCCTGAAAAAATGGCACGGAGAGAATTACATAAGGACCGATTCCATTTTTATGAACCAGAGCTGGTGTTAATCAAAGAGCGCTGGGGAATATCCATTGCGGCCATCTTCAGCAGGGCAAGGCAATTGGGTATAATCAACGACTATGTATACAGGACCTTTAATATAGGTTATAAAAAAAGAGGATATCACTTGCCGGGGAAAGAGCCAGGAAGTTTTAACAGCAAGGAATCTCCTGCTCGGATGGAAAGCCTGGTTTATCTCGGTCTTGCCAAGGAGGTATTGACCATTAATGAGGCGGCACATTTTGCAGGAATTTCTTCCTGGAAGCTTCGTGAACAAATGAATCAACTGGTATGATTGTAGTATTTAAGGACGTATGAGTAAGATTAACAGGTCAAAATATTTAATTTTCACAATACAGTTTTTTTCTTTTTTTTTGACTTTGAACTGGTGGCTATCGGAGAGATACAATTCACAATTCCAGCCTTGTCTGAACTACCTTTGGAGGATAAAAAACACCTACAATAACAAAAGGATTTGACCATCGCCTGCGATGCCCCTCCGATGTGGTACCAAGAAATAGATAAACATCTTTAGTCCTGGCTAGATCATCTAGATATTTTTGTTTAACTTTTTGCACTGCGATTTTTTCATCCCCTTCGGCACCCCTCAAGCAGTTCCACTATAATGCGCCAATTTCCCAATCCTCAATCATCATTCTGCTTTCACGACCCGCTTCATCCTTAAAATGATATTTGAATTTATAAGGTACTTTTCTAATAGGCTCCCTCGGTTTCAACTGAGTTTCGCCTGAAGTGAACATATCAAGTTGTGCAAGTTGGTCCTTCCAATCCTTTTTCCACTCTCTGTCGTCAGGTTCAACGATAAGATCTAATATTTCAGCCGGCTTGAATGTTGCCAATGATTTATTCTTTGGATCTTTTGAATCGTCAATCAGCAAAGTCATATTAGTATAAACATCGTGCAAGCAGAATTTCTTTCTTTCTTCCCAATTGTACTTGGTGCCAAGCTCTCCTACAACAACTAAATCTGATAAATCAGGTTTTTGTGGTGAATGACTTTCCGGTCTAAAATCTTTTTGCCTGGGCCTCTGTAGCTCTAATTCTACCCATTGATATTTCTTGAATTCCAGGAACTTGAAAGGAACCGGATAAATTCTTATCCAGGATCCATCTTCTAAAATGC
>JBJKSY010000555.1:0-12573 GCA_046703645.1 Cyclobacteriaceae bacterium | reverse complement strand
ATTAAGAATGAACCTTTTATTTTCCTCCGGGAGTGAAGCAATGTCTTCCAGCCTGCGCATGGTATCGGCATCGACTTCCATCCGGGTTTTGCCGATCAGAAAATCAATCGAAACTTCCAGGGCATCAGAAATTTTGGCAACGGCTTCAATGGAAGGGGTGATATCCTCCCGTTCATATCGACCGATCACATCCCCTGATGTGCCGATCATCCTTCCAAGTTCGGCCTGGGAAATCCCTTTCCTTTTGCGCACGAGCATCATATTACCTGTGGTGGATTTATTAATTGATGTGAATATCCGACAAAAGAAAATCATAAATTAATAAAGTTTACCAGAATTCAGTTTCAAGGTATATACGAAATGATGGTGTGTCTGTACTTAATAATTCTGGAACTTCTGGAAATAGAACACATTAAATTATTCATGGTGAACAAATCGTTAATGGGATAGTTGATTTTGCACCTGGATCGACAAGGTCAATAACAGATGAAACAGGATTAGGATTAGAAGATCCAGCATATAAAGCACATTATGGAATTGAAGGCTCGTTACCATTTCCTGTAGATGGCTTAGATGATCCTGATTTTACAATAAAACTTGGTACATATTTGAAGGAAAATATATCGAAATTATATGATTAAAATTTATTTAATAATCATAATAGTTTTAATAATTAATATTCTAAATTCCTGTCGTACAGCTAAACCAGATATTTTTGGTTCGAATCAGGAAAATATTCAACTAAGTTTATTTCAAAATAATATATTTAAATATGAATATTATAAATTATCTGGAATGAATTATGAAGAATCAAATAAAGTATTTTGCACAGGTACTTATAATAAAATTTCAAGGAATACTTATGAATTGTATCCAGATGATTTTGACCCAAATTCTGTAAAAGTTAATATTAACTTTGCAAAAAGTAATGACATGAATATGGTTCATGTTCAGATAAATACAAATATCTATCCTGACCGAACTAATGAATACCAAATGATAATTTTAAATGATTCACTGAAGTTACATTTTACTGGGATTACAATTGATACTATCATTGCGAGTCAAGTAATAAAGAAATTTAAAGTAATGATAGTTCTTCCAAATTTTTATATTAATGGACACCCACCTGCATTATATGACCATGTAATAACCGAACCAATTAACGTAGATGCAAATGAATTTATTAAAATAAACATACCTATAACTCTTGACTATTTTTATTATAAGAATAATGGAGTTATTAAATTACAAGATCAGGGGAAATATTTCTTGAATTTAACGAACCACAAAAAAGTTAAGAAGTATAGATAATCTTAAGCCATGCACCAATCTAGAGGATGGCTTTTTGTTTAACCCGAAACTACCAGATTGGTGCATTCGGAAATGACACTCGTTTTGAAATATAATCATCCCATAACCATGCCTCTTTCTGTTCATCGGTTAAATCCAAGGTGGAATTGTAACTGCTAAATTCGGGAATATAAAGATTATCAAACAGGGTGTTATCATCTGGATCATAAGGTTCAGACAATATTTCTTCTTCCTCAGGCTCTTTTATGTGCATATTTTCTGCCACAACCATAGGTTTTATTCCATATTTCACCAATGCCATGGTGAAAGGCAAGATCAGTTAACAGGTATGGCTTCTTATGTCCTCTGGTACTCTGTGTGATTACTTCAGGAGATACCAGCTTACACCACTGCCGCAATATAAATTCCCGGTTTAGAAACCGAATTTATATTCTTCGTCAAGGAAATGATTGTAATTTGCCTTAATAAACCTGAATAAATGGGAGGGACGCCCGGACGTGTCCTTACGTTCGTCAACCTGTCCGATGATTCCCAGCCTGAGCATCTTTCTGCGGAAAGTTCCACGATCGATCGGGCGCTGGAGAATGGCTTCAAATAATCCCCTTAATTCATTTAAGGTAAACATGCCCGGCATAAGGTTCATGGCAACAGGATAATTCAGGAGCTCCGTAGCAAGAATTTTCCTCGTTTCCTCAACTATGCCGGCATGATCCATTAACAGGTTATCAAGATGATCGACATCCAGCCATTCCAGGGCATCGGCAAACCCGCCCGGAATAACTTCTGTTTCTGACAAATTGATCAATCCGTAATATACAACAGTCACAAAACGCTGGCTGATCCATTTGAAGATCTTTTCAGTTTCTTTTGAACGAATATTTATTAAATCACTTTGGCTTAGAATTCTGGTAATATTTCCAAAGGTCCTTATCTGCCTCAGATATACTTTCCCGATACCTAATAATTTCAGGTTCCGGTACGCCGCTTCATCCACCGATTCCGTTTTTTTAATAAATCCACCCGGGATGGCTCTTAATTCATTTCCGGGGATTTTATGAACCAGCACCTGCAGTTGGGGATACCGGTAGGCCAGTACCACACAATTTATTGACAGGTGGGGAAGAAAGGCTTCCACACCTTCTGAAAAATAATCGTTTAAATAATGATCAAGCGTTTTACTTTTCATAAGTTCCGGGATCCATGTAAAAATAAATTATATTTTGAGGCATTTTGCCTTTTATTATATATTTTTCTAATTTAGCCGTGCAAAAAAGCGGGAATCAGTATTCATTTTAGCCAGTAATTACAATGAAAAAAGTATTTAAAATCCTCCTGAAAGTATTATTATCAATTCTTGGTCTTGTGGTGGTGATCGCCATAATCGCCGCTATCTATATTAACAGGACTTTCATCCATATTGATAAAAAGGATAAATATGCGGGGGTCGCAATAAACGAGGTCACAGTCGACGGTTTCACATTCAGGGATCTGAACAGGAACGGCAAGCTCGATATCTATGAAGATACCAGGCAGCCACTGGAAAAACGGGTTGACGACCTGTTGTCGCAGATGACCCGTGAGGAAAAAATCCGCCTGCTCAAGGGATCGGGGATGAGTTCCATGATTGGTTCAAGCTCATCAAAGACAGGCGTTCCGGGGGCGTCGGGAACTATCGAGGCCATTCCCCGCCTGGGCATACCTGCCCTAATACTTACCGATGGACCTGCCGGATTACGAATCAATCCCACGCGTAAAAATGAAACTAAGACATATTATTGCACGGCATTCCCAATCGGTACTTTGCTGGCATCCACTTGGGATACCGAAATGGTAAAACAGGTCGGGGAGGCCATTGGAAATGAAATGGTGGAATATGGTTCAGATATTCTGCTGGGCCCTGGGGCTAATATCCAACGTAACCCGTTGTGCGGCAGAAATTTTGAATATTATTCCGAAGATCCGGTGGTAACCGGGAATATCGGGGCTGCCATGGTCGAAGGGATCCAATCAAACGGAGTCGGGACTGCCGTAAAGCATTTTGTGGCCAATAACCAGGAAACCAACCGCTTCAATGACAATGTAATTATTTCCCAGCGGGCTTTGAGGGAAATATACCTGAAGGGATTTGAGATCATAGTAAAAAAAGCAAGACCCTGGACCATCATGTCTTCTTATAATAAGGTGAATGGGATTTACACATCAGAAAACCATTTTTTGCTTACTGATATTCTTCGGAATGACTGGGGATTTAAGGGTGTGGTAATGACCGACTGGTACGGAGGTAGGAATGCACCGGCACAGGTCCAGGCAGGCAATGATCTGCTGGAACCGGGAACGCGCAGGCAATATAATGCACTGATAAAAGCATTGGAAAATGGTAAACTTCCGGAGGAAGACATAAACACCTCGGTAAAACGTATCCTTCGACTGGTGTTGAATTCCCGGAAGATGGACCCACGCCCTTTTGAGAATGATCCTGATCTGAAAGCGCACGCAGAAGTAACACGGCAGTCGGCCAGCGAAGGAATGGTCCTGCTGAAAAATGATAAAGCCCTTCCCCTGTCCGGAGTAAACGATATTGCCTTGTTTGGTGAAACTTCTTATAATTTTATTGCCGGCGGCAAAGGCTCCGGTTATGTTAACACGGCCTATACCATATCGCTCGAAGAAGGCCTGACTAATGCGGGGTATACCATTAATGAAACAGCCCGTAAGGCGTTTGAGGAGTATAAAGCAACCCATGTAAAAGATTTTGAAAAGGGTGTAGGCGTGTCAGGATTAATGTCTGTCGCAAGACCTCCTGAGATGAAATATTCCGATAAATTTATCAGCGATTGTGCAGACAGTGCCGACATGGCAATTATCACGATCGGAAGGCTCAGTGGCGAGGGCCAGGACCGTGTTAAGAATAATGACTTTGACCTGTCCGATGATGAGCAGTCTATTATTAAACAAGTTTGCACATCCTTTCATGAAGCCCATAAAAAGGTGGTTGTGGTTTTGAATATAGGCGGAGTTATCGAAACTGCTTCCTGGAAAAGTGAGCCCGATGCAATATTACTTGCCTGGCAGGGCGGCCAGGAAGGAGGGAATTCAGTAGCTGACATATTGAGCGGCAAGGTAAATCCAAGCGGAAGACTTACAATGACCTTTCCGGTAAGGCTGGAAGATTGTGCTTCCAGTGCCAATTTTCCGATGGACAGTCCACCTTTTATTATGAGTTCAATGTTTTTCGGCAATGAAGCCAAACCGGAAAAGGATCAGGTTCGAAATGTTGATTATACAGAGTACAAGGAAGGTATTTATGTCGGCTACCGTCATTTTGATAAAGATAAAATTGATGTTTCCTATCCGTTCGGGTACGGCCTGTCCTATACAAATTTCAGTTATGAGAAAATGGATGTTAAAGTAGACAGCGGGGAAGTAAATATTGTGATAAATATTAAAAATACCGGCCCGGTTGCAGGAAAAGAGGTTGTCGAGATCTACGTATCGATGCCGGATTCAAAAATAGACCGACCTGTCCAGGAGCTTAAGGCCTTTGCTAAAACACCTCTCCTCGGCAGCGGTGAATCAGCGGAGGTCAAATTAAATTTTCCTGTTTCGGATTTATCATACTGGAATGAAGCCGGATCGACCTGGACGCTGGAGAAGGGGAACTACCTGATTAAAGCAGCGTCCTCTTCAAGGGACATACGACTCAGCCGGGAAATCGGAATATAAAAACTGTTTGTAAGATCCGAATAATCGGTACTGGACCTTAAGTTCATTCTGGAGTACCTGTAAATCAGGACCAAAATAAAGCCGGAAACTTTTCCCGGGTCTGGTGCAATTAATGGTTACTCTTTGGTAACTGTATAGTCATTCCTCCGTAGCAATAAATGAATTCTGCTTAACCTTGATGGTAAGAATTCAAAAACTTCCTCCTTTTTAAAACTTAAAGCCAGTTTCGTGGTTTTAACCTTTAGTCTTTATCAATCATAAATATTTTTGAAAGTATATGCTTTCTTTATTATTGGGATTAATGGTAAACCTGAATTTACGTCCCCGGAAATTATGCCTACTTAATAAATTATTACATTAACCGTTCAAAATATTATGCGGATTTTCGAGAAATGTCTAATGTTCCTGGTTCTATGTATCATTGCAATAATTCCAACGGTCTCCCTGCATGCGCAGGTTTCACAAAACGGAAATGACCGGGTTGAACAGCTTCTGAAGAAAATGACGCTTGATGAAAAGCTCACGCTTATTGAAGGAGCCGTTGACACCGAACCCGACAGGCAATACCAGGCAGGCTACCTGCTTGCCATTCCCAGGTTAGGAATTCCTTCCTTAAAGCTTACGGATGGACCTCCGGGGGTTGTCACAAAACATAATTCGACAGGTATGACATGCACCATGGGACTTGCTGCAACATTCAGCCGATCGGATGCCTATGATAACGGTGTTGTCATAGCCCAGGATGCACGGGCGCTCGGTCAGGATGTAGTGCTTGAGCCCTTCATTAACATCTACCGCGATCCTACCTGGGGTCGCGCCTTCAATACTTTTGGCGAGGATCCGGTGCTTACCGGTCAGACCGGTGCCGCGGAAATAAAAGGTATCCAAAGCCAGGGCATTATGGCGCAGGCCAAACATTTTATTGCCTATGAGGATGCCAATAACGTCCGTGTAGATGAACGGACTTTGCATGAGATCTACCTGCCGCCATTTTATGATGCTGTTAAAGCAGGGGTAGCTTCCATCATGAGTTCCTATAACCTGGTTAACGGTTATTACGCTTCGGATAATGCACACAATCTTATTGATATACTCCGCAATGAGCTGGGCTTCAAAGGCTGGGTCGATTCGGACTGGGGAGCCAATCATGCCACTACATTTTTTAATGCGGGACTGGATATGGAGATGCCGGGCGGCGTTAATTTCGGCTTCCTGCATTCATACTTTTCGAAAACCGAAATGATGGCCGCTTTAAAAAACGGTACCATTCAGGAATCAGCCATCGATAATGCAGTCCGGCATATCCTCTATGAGTATGAACGTTTTGGCCTGCTCGACGGAAAATCCAAACACACAATTACCCCGGAACCGGTTGACGCCGATGCCCGGGTGGTTTTGAAAACCGGCGAAGATGCAGCAACCCTTCTTAAAAATGAAGATGATATACTGCCCCTTTCTTCCAGTCGGCTTCATTCACTTGTCTTAATAGGCCCCGGAGCCGGGCAAACAATCGCAACAGCCGGCGGGGGAGAAAAGTCAGCCGGTATTGCCTCCCGGCAGATAGGCACCTACCAGGTTCTTTTAAAGTATGCTAAAAGCATGAGGAACACCCATATTGCTTATGAAACCGGGATCGATATGAACGGAACACCCGTCCCGGCTTCCGCCTTTTCGCATGACGGGCAAAAAGGCCTCCTACGTACGGATACAATAACAAATCAAAGCGTGGTTGTTCCTGACATCAATAGCACCTCCTCAAATGGAAGTGCATTGAAGCCGGGAGCCTGTTACCGATGGACAGGGTCATTAAAGATTCCGGAAACGGGATCCTACTGGCTGAACATACAAAGCCTGGGTGCTACCGCCACCCTTGTTCTTGACGGGAAAAAGATCGGATGCAGCGGCTGTGGCTTTTTTGCAGGCGGGCCAAGGTACGGGGCCGTACATCCCGGAGATAACGGAATTCTTCCTGCCACAGACGGGTTAAATAATAATCGTTTCCATCTTGATCTTACTGAAGGATCTCATACATTGTCCGTTACGGAAGTTTCAGATGTTTCCGGAAATCCCGTACAGGTTCGGCTCAATTGGGTTACGCCAAGGCAGGAAATTTCTGACATGGATGCAGCTATTCATGCAGCAAGACGGGCCTCCACAGCAATCGTTTTTGCCTGGAGTACAGGGGATCTGTCCAAACCCTTGCCGGAACACCAGGATTCACTTATTGAGGCGGTTGCTGCTGTCAACCAGAATACAATTGTCGTACTCAATAACAGCAATCCTTTGGCCATGCCCTGGTTAGGCAAAGTCAAAGCCGTACTCGAGATGTGGTATCCGGGTGATGAAGGAGGGACCGCAACAGCCAACGTATTACTCGGAAAAGCTGACCCTGCCGGGCGGCTTCCGTTCACCTGGCCTGTTCTGCTCCGCCAGGGGCCTGCCAACCAGCCTGATATTCATCCTGAGCGCACTTCTGAAGGGGTCGACAGTACAGGACATCTTTGTTCAGTGCATCGCGGGGGACCATTTTCCGGATCGGCAACATCTTGCACCACTACTTATTCGGAAGGAATTTTCGTCGGATACAGGTTTTACGACAAAAATAATGAGACTCCATTATTCCCGTTCGGCTTCGGACTTTCCTACACAACCTTTAAATATTCAAACCTGAATGTTGAACATGACAACGACGGGGGACTGAAGGTAAGTTTCGACATTACAAACACGGGAAAGACCGATGGAGATGAAGTTCCCCAGGTTTACCTGGGAGAGCCTGACAATCCGCCCGCCGGTGTTCCATTTGCCATTAAGGCACTTGCGGCCTATGACAGGATATCTGTCCCTGCCGGAAAATCATTAAACGTGAAACTGGAAATTCCTCAACGCCAGCTTCAGTACTGGTCCGATGTGAGCGGCTGGAAAACGGCGAAAGGGACCAGGATGGTGTATGTAGGTTCGTCAGAACGTAATATGCAACTTTCAGGTAAAATAAATATTGCGGAATAATAAATATTGAAGTCATTACTCCGTGTTTTTCTGACTGAAATGGCAATTCACAATAGTCAAAATGGGTGACTTGCCATTTTTGAATTTTATGCAAATTTGAGATCAAGGAGTTAGCTCATTTTTGCTTCTTTTATTCACTGCCGCCTGACCTGACTTTCAATGACAAAAAGGCCCTCATAGAGAGCCTTTTTGAATTGTTGTTTATGGACCTTGTTTTTCTATCTAATTCCAGTGAGATAACCGGCTGGATTCATCCCGGGTAAAGTCAAAATGAGCTACATCCTTAATATTCAATTCCGAATGGTTTTTTATCGATCCGCTGAGGTCATCAGTCGTTACAGGAATGTAAGCTTTGGAATCATTCAGTTGCAACTGCAGGGAATCAACATGAAATGTATCAGAATTGATCCGGGATCCATTAAAGCCGTTCACAGATAACGTGTGAAGGCCTTTACCCTGACCGTTGGAGAGATCGGCTTCAGAATTGTCAAGAATTATTGCCAAGCATGGAGAACTGAAACCCGAAAACCTGAAATGGGAATTAATACCCTTAATCAGGGGATGATCCATAACAGGCAGCGACAACTGTGTGTAGACCGTATTCCTGAGACTATCACCTGTACTGCCGATATAAAGAGTATCGCCACTCACATGATAGGCGTTTTCCGGGGCCTCCTTACCTTTTTCATACCTGAGAATCATCTGGTTTTTACCCGGTGAAATTATTTCGACATTTGATTCATTCCGTATAACCAGGTATTTAAATGTCGGAAGGTCAACAGCGCGTGATTCAAGATTATAATCCGTTTGACCTGACGCATAATTCCGTGAAAGATAACGATTTTGCAATATGCCTGTTACCAGTAAAAAAGTGACACTGCCTACTATAACAGTAAGTATTATATTACTTGTTTTCATGGTTGTTTCTTTTATTCAATTGTTCAAAATGTTGATTCAGCTCGTCCGGTGAAATCCCCAGTATATGAGCCTGTTGCATCACTTCCGGAAGCACAATGTTGAAGAAATCGGTCTTTTTCTTTTCAAGAACGAGCTTTTGCGCATCCTCTTTGATAAAGAAACCAATGCCTCTTTTGTTTTCCAGGATTTGCAGGTTCTGCAGTTCGGTGTAGGTGCGCATAATCGTATTCGGATTTACTCCCACTTCTGCCGCCATTTCCCGGACCGAGGGGATCTTTTCACCGGAAGAAAAAGTACCGTTAGCTACCTTTTCGGTAATATTATCGGCGATCTGAAGAAAAATACTTTTGTTCGTGCTGAATTCCATATCACGCCTCCTTTTCTTTCATTTTAAAATAAGTTACGGAGAGCAAAGCCAGGTTGATCAGCAACGTATAAATCGCGGCAAACCGGATCACTCCTTCCCTGGAGTCAATCCAAAGGAATTCCGGTTGATTGACTTTGCCGAACTCGTGCGAGCCTACCAGCTTGATCACCAGGTAAACAACTATCACCTGGATGAAAACTAGGATGGCAATTGAGAACATGGTCTTGATCAATGGCACTTTCATGAAAGCACCGGCCCCGGTAAACGGAATGAAAAAGATCAATAAGCCCAAATTCACCGCCAATAGCCTGGCCCAGAATCCGAAATCTTCCGGAGTGGGTATGGAGTGGTTGACAAACCACCAGGAATGGAATTCGTATGCCGGGTTAATTATATGCATGAGATTTCCTTCAATGAAGAATACTGCCCAATAGATCAATGGCATCAGGATAATGAAAACCACTATGCGGTTTATGAGCTCGAATAAAAATTTTTCAAAAGCCGAAGCCGGGTTGAGCAGGTAGGTAAAGCTTTTTTCACGGGATCGTAAACCTGGGAATGCATTTCCTGCATAGATCACCCCCAGAACGATAAACATGAAAAGAAATATTCCAATGAATGCATCGAAGTCCAGCGTCCGGAATTGATTGGCTGCCTGGTTTGTCATCATCAGTATAAATAGTCCTCCACAGACCGCAACCAGCGAAATCAGGTTGATCCTGGCATTATGGATCAGGTTCTGGCGGAACAGGCTGATAAACCGTTCAGGTTTGAATATATTATTTGTTTTCATGGTCTGTGAAGATTTTTTTGCCTTTCGTAATCGCGTTGAACAATAATTCTATATCAATGGAGGATCCGTCTTCCTTTCGCGGGGTAATGATCCTGTATCCACCGGGAACCATCTCGCTGTAAAGAATATTTTCGCCGGTAGGAACTGCACTGTCGGAAAACTCCACTTCTTCGGTAATCTCCTGCATTTCCTTTTTCATAATCACTTTCCCTTCATCCAGGATAATGATCCGGTCGATCAGGTTTTCAACATCCTTAACCTGGTGCGTGGAAATAATTACGAGCTGATCATCATCCAGGGAACCAGCCATTACTTTCCTGAAAATAGCCTTGGAGGGAATGTCCAGACCGTTCGTGGGTTCATCCAAAGCCAGCAACCGGCACCGGGTAGCCAGGCAAAAGGAGATAAGGAACTTTTTCTTCTGGCCGTAGGATAACTTGTGTATATTCTTATCCTGGTCCAATTCGAATTCATTCAATAAACGCCCCATAAGCTCCATGTCGAACCGCGGGTAAAAAACATGATCGGCCCGGATATAATTCCTTATGCTTACAGAAGGAAAATGGAATTCCTCAGGTACGAAAAATATATTTTCCAGGTAGGACGGTTCCCTCCTGAAAGGAACATGGTCCATTACCCGTACCTGCCCCGTCCCCGGGTTTAATAATCCGGTTATGAGCTTAAGCAGACTTGTTTTCCCTGCCCCGTTTTTACCTAGTAAACCGGTGATGCTTCCCGGCTTTATCTCAAGGGATAAACCATCAAATAAGGGTGGCTGTTTACCATAATTAAAATTTAAGTCTTTGATTTCAAGCATTTTATAACTGTTTTAGTGTACTACTATACTAATACAGTATAAAAGTAGTCCTCTTTGATCAAATTCCAAATAATTTTAAGAATTAAAATCACACAAATGTGGACATATAATTGATCCACCGGCAGATAGGGCAACATGAAGGAATAAGAAGGGGCCGGATAAGGTCGCCTTGTTAAAATAGTATACATCGGGGTCAGTGGGAAATTAATTATAAATAATTGCCAAAACATTCTTTTTATTTAAATTGATCTCATGGCATTTATTCAATCTATAAAGTCGATCCTTAAAAATTTTTTGAAAAATCATGAAATCAAATAAATTTACACGTCGCAGTTTCCTTGAGAAATCGGCGGTAACAACCGGTATGGCAGCCATGGGTGCCCTGGGATTTAAAGGTTCTGCATTGGCACAAAATCCTGGCGGTGAAAAACTACCCCGGGAAGTCTGGCTGGCAAGTTTTTCCCAGGAAGGTGTTGAGGCGGATAGCCCCGATGCAATGGTTAAAAAGGTAATGGACCATCTTCAGGGACTTGAACCTTTTTCCCCGGATGTTGTATGCCTTCCTGAAGTTTTCCCCTTCAGCAATGTAACCCAGGAAACTTCCCTGAAGGAAAAGATCACATTTTCAGAGGAGGTATTAAATCGGTTTTCTGATTATTCTAAAAAGAATAATTGTTATACTGTATGCGCGGTTTATATGCCTGCGGATCAAGGGATGATGTATAATTCGGCAGTGGTCCTTGACCGTCAGGGAAAACGGGCTGGTATATATTATAAAATTCATCCCACAGAAGATGAGATCAGGGGAGGCATTAAACCCGGACCTTTATTTCAGCCCGTGATCCGGACTGATTTCGGGAAAATAGGAATTCAGATCTGCTTCGATGCCGAGTGGGATGATGGCTGGGCTATGTACCGGAAACAGGGAGCGGAGATCATATTTTTCCCTTCGGCTTTCCCCGCAGGCCGGATCGTCAACACCCATGCCTGGAAAAATAAATGCGTGGTGGTCGCAAGCACCAGAAAGGAAACCAGCAAGATATGCGATATCACGGGGGAAGAGCTTGCAAAAACAGGATACTGGAATAAACAGCTTTGCTGGGCTCCGGTAAATCTTGAAAAAGCCTTTTTGCATCTCTGGCCTTTTGTAGAAAGATTTCCTGAAATCCGGAACAAGTACGGGCGTAAAGTGAACATAAGGGTTTTCGACGAGGAAGAATGGGCAATCATTGAAAGCCTGTCACCTGAAATTTTTGTGAAGGATATTCTTAAGGAATTTGATATAAAGACCTATGAAGAACTGATCGGGGATTCTGAGAAAGCCCAGGTTCAGAACCGGGAATCATAATCTCGGGAAAAGTCGATAAGGGAACACTAACCCCGTAAATGTTAACAGGATTGCCGTTGAAATTTCCAGGCAATAATATAAATTGTCTCACCCGTCTTTGTGTTCCGCTTTGGCGAACAAGATTATCAGGGCATAATTCCCCGGAACTCTGCTCCGGAAATTTTGGTTCAGGGCTTGCCCAAGAGTTAAATAACTTTTATTTTCTGGTAACCATATTTTCAGCAAGGGGATCGGGAACTATATTAATTCAAACATATAACTCATTCGTAGCGACTTTTCAGTATATA
>JBJKSY010000554.1:0-3414 GCA_046703645.1 Cyclobacteriaceae bacterium | reverse complement strand
GAGTCGGATGCAAAAATAATGAAGGATCCCTTTATGATTTCCAAACCTAAAAAATACGAGTTTACTGAGCTGGACGCTTCCAAAATTTTAAACTTCAGGCATGTGGAGGATGATTTCAACGATTTTGAACGGTATAAACTAATTTACCGTATGCTTTCAACGCAGGGCCCGCATATTGCTAAAGGAGATGTGAACGGTGACAAGCTGGAAGATGTATATATATGCGGAGCCAAGGACAGCCCCGGCGCTTTATACCTCCAGAACCCTGACGGAACTTTCAGGCTTTCGAATCAGCCGGCTTTTGAAGCAGATAAAACCTGCGAGGACACCGATGCTAAATTCTTTGATGCCGACGGCGACGGAGATCTTGATCTGTACGTCGCGAGCGGAAGCAGTGAATTCCCGTCAAGTTCCACCGCATTGATCGACAGGTTATATATCAACGACGGGAAGGGAAACTTCACCAAATCGGACCAGATCCTTCCTACTACGGAATTTGAAAGCACATCCTGCGTTCGACCTGCAGATTATGACAAGGATGGCGATCAGGACCTGTTCGTCGGGGTAAGGCTGAAGCCATCTTATTACGGGATACCGGTAAATGGATACATTCTTCAAAACGACGGACATGGAAAGTTCACCGATGTGACTGAAAAAGTGGCACCGGGACTGAAAAATATCGGGATGATAACGGATATGCAATGGGCTGATATCGACAACGACGGTGACCTCGACATGGTGATCGTTGGCGATTACATGCCGATTACAATTTTTGTTAATGAGAACGGACACTTTGTAAATGAAACGTATAAAGCTGGCCTTGATTCAACCAACGGCTGGTGGAATACAATAAAAGCCGGCGACTTCAACCATGACGGCAAGATCGATTTTGTAATCGGAAACCAGGGCCTGAATTCCAGGTTCAAAGCCACCCGCCAAAAGCCCGTCACCATGTATGTCAATGACTTCGATGTTAACGGGAGCGCTGAACAGATCATCTGTACCTATAATGGCGATAAATCCTATCCGCTTGCATTAAAACATGACCTGGTGGCGCAGATCCCGTCACTCAAAAGTAAATATCCCAAATATGAGGATTATGAATACCAGACCATAACGGATATTTTCACGCCGAAACAACTTGAAAATGCCGTAAAGGATACTGCATATTATTTTGCTTCCTCGCTGCTTCTGAACGAGGGAAATGACAAGTTTAAGGTCATTCCACTGCCTGTAGAGGCACAGTTTTCTATCGTTTACGGAATCGATGTTGAAGATTTCGATGGTGACGGAAACCTGGATATCGCCCTGGGAGGGAACCTGTATGCCGTTAAACCGGAAGTAGGAAGATATGATGCCAGTTACGGTCTTATTCTTAAAGGCAATGGCGACGGAACCTTTAAATCAATCCTTCCAAGAGATTCCGGCATGAGACTTTTTCATGAGGTAAGGGACATTACAAGCATAAATACAGCGAGGGGAAGGCTCCTGCTTGTCGCCAGGAACAACGACACCTTGCAGATATTCAAGTACTGAACGAAAAATTTGTTTTACCGCCTGCAGCAGCTTGTTGAAATTACGGCAATTTTAACCTTCCGGAATTGGGGAGAATGTCATTTAAGTATAAACATCAAAAGCCTATTAAAACTATTAATAATATCCTAACCTGACTATCCGGGTAATATAATTCCCGGCTCCCTTCTGGAAGTGTAAGGATTATATCGTTAAATTTATCTGACATTCGAAGACATCGGATTTAGTATCTATTACCCGCAATGTTACGAGTTCATAATTCGAATTTTATTCTCATGCGATGGAATTCGCTGATCATCGGCTGCCTTCTGATTGGATTCATAAGCTGTTCGGGAAAAAAACATGAAAGGAAAGAGTTTCAGGGCGGGAATATATACCGGCCGCTGATCCATTTTACGCCCCCGGAGAATTGGACCAACGATCCGAACGGTTTGGTTTATTATGGCGGTAAATATCATTTGTTTTACCAGTATAATCCTTATGGAACGGTATGGGATCACATGAGTTGGGGGCATGCGGTTTCTTCGGATCTATATGACTGGAAAAACCTTCCGGTAGCTTTACCGGAATATGACAGTACCATGATTTTCTCAGGGAGTGCTGTCGTTGATTACGGCAATAAAAGCCGTCTTTGCCCAACTGGAAGTAAGGATTGCATGGTATCTGTTTATACTGCAAATGTGGGAAGCTCCCTTCAGGATCAGTGCCTTGCTTTCAGCGCCGATTCCGGTCAAACATGGACCCGTTACCGGAAGAATCCTGTTCTTGATCTTGGCAAAAAGGATTTCCGCGACCCGAACCTGTTCCGGTATGGCAATACCTGGCATCTTGCAGTAAGCCTTCCATTGGAACACAAAATACTTTTTTACAAAACAACAAATTTTGTTTCATGGATAAAGACCGGGGAATTCGGGAACATGGGGGATACCTCCAAAATATGGGAATGCCCCGATATGGTGAAGGTTCCCATGGAAGGCAGCGACAGTTCGTACTGGGTTCTTTTCATTTCATCCGGGAGTCCTTACGGGAGCAACTTCACCGGTATGCAATACTTTATCGGTAATTTCAACGGTCATACTTTCGCACCCATTGATAGCCTGGTTTATCCGAGGTGGGTCGATTACGGGAAGGATTTCTATGCCGCATTAACATATAATAATATTAAAAAAGGTGATCCTGTAATGATCGGCTGGGTTAACAACTGGAATTATGCAAACAAGATCCCAACCCGGGAATGGAGGGGAATGATGTCGTGTCCGAGGTTACTCGATTTGGTTTCAATCGGTGATCAAATATATCTGGCTCAAAAACCCCTGAAACTGCCAGAGCATTTCCTTGATGAAAATACCTTCGAAACTAATAATCTTCTGCTGGATAATAAGGAATCCGATCTTGACAGTCTCCATGAAGCATCAGCCATAATCGAGGTAGAGGTTATAAACCAGGATGCAAAGAAATTCGGGATAAAAGTTTTCAAATCGGAAAATTATGCCACTGTTGTCGGAGTTAATGCAGATGAAAATAAATATTATATTGACAGGAAAAATTCCGGATATGTTGATTTCAGCAAAGACTTTCCGAGCGTTGAATCGGCCCCTGTAAAGATCCGTGAAAATGAAATCCGGTTTGATATAATAATTGATCATTCCGTGATCGAATTTTTCGGCGACAACGGCGCCACCGTCATGACAGAACAGGTATTCCCGCTAGATGAAGATGATCAGATCTCGCTGTTTGCCGAAGGCGGCAAAGTTCTTTTCAAAAGAGTGAGGGTGAGACGCATAACCCTGTGACCGGATCAGGGCATCTGAACTTTATAAAAACATGTTTGATGGACCTTATGCCCCGCCTTGTCAACTCCAATAACTTCCACAAGAAATA
>JBJKSY010000553.1:0-4048 GCA_046703645.1 Cyclobacteriaceae bacterium | reverse complement strand
ATTCACAGGGATGGTTTGCCGGTATTTTTAAAGCCATTGCAGGCAATTCTGTGTTACTGAAATTTACCGACCAGGTGAACATCTGGGGGTTACTGATCATTGGGATTTTTCTGATTGTTGGATTTCTTGAAAAGCCGGCAAGCATCGCAGCGATTATTCTGATCGGATTGTATTATTTGTCGCATCCGCCGCTGATAGGCGTTAAATATGCCGTGCCCAGCGAAGGAAGTTATCTGCTGATCAATAAAAACCTCATTGAACTTTTTGCCGTTGCCGTAAATCTTGTTTTGCCAAACAGCCGGTTCATCGGCATCGACAGGTTTATTTTTAAAAAAGAAATACTAAAGATTGACTAACCATGGACGATAATTTATCAAAAGACCGGGAGAATGAATCCAAAGGAATTTCCCGGCGTGATATTGTAAAAGGACTTGCTACTGTCCCCGTTTTAGGAGGAGTACTTTACGGAGCTTACCGGAAACTGAAACATGATCGTATACTGCGGTCAAATATTTTATCCCGGATCGGTGTAAATACTGAAAGTGAAAAATCGACTCCTGAAGCGGCTGTTGATCGTTCAAAACAGATCCGGCTGGGAATTATCGGATTCGGAATTCGCGGAACTCAGCTTACCAGGGCTGCCGGTTTTGCAACGGAGGAATGGCTTCAAACAGAAAAAGACCGTGCCGAAAAAACCGGAAATAATACAGCATTGCAAACATTCCTTGACCAGGATGATCTGAACATTGTTGTTAACGGGGTATGTGACATTTTTACGGTACGAAATGATCTGGCGCAGAAAACGGTCAGCAACGATAAACACCAGGCCAAAAAATATCATAATTGGGAAGACCTGGTACATGCCGACGACATTGACGCCGTGATCATAGCTGCCCCGGATCACTGGCATGCGCCTATGGCCATGGAAGCCGCGCGTTCAGGGAAGCATGTTTATGTTGAGAAACCGATGACGCACAGGGTACAGGAAACCTATGACCTTTACGACCTTGTAAAGAAAACAGGCATCAAGCTGCAACTGGGCCACCAGCGCCGCGAAACGGAAAGCTATAATAAAGCCAGGGACCTGATCCGCAAGGATGCATTGGGCAAGGTTACCCTCATACAGAACAATACAAACCGAAATTCTCCCAACGGTGCCTGGCAGTATACCATTGATCCGGCGGCCAGCCCTGAAACGATTGACTGGGAAAGATTTCTCGGGAACGCCCCGCAGATCCCTTTCAATAAGGACCGCTTTTTCCGCTGGAGAAAATACTGGGATTATGGTACCGGCCTTAGCGGCGACCTGATGACCCATGAATTTGATGCCATTAACCAGATTTTCGGAATGGGCATTCCCAAATCCTTATCGGCATCCGGGGGAATATATTACTGGAAAGACGGAAGGGAAGTACCCGATGTTTTCAATGTTCTGTTTGAATACCCCGACCAGGATTTTACATTTCAGTATAGTGCCACCCTGGGCAATGAGTTCAACAGGCCGAATCTCATCATGGGTCATGATGCAACCATGGAACTGGGAAACACGATCACGCTGTATCCTGACCGCCGTTCCACGAGGTATGAGAAGTATATAAAGAACGGGACCATCGACCTCGAAATGCCCATGTATTCCTATACTTCCGGGTCCGGAAATGTAGATGCCATTACTTCTGCAACGGAAAGGTATTTTGCTGAGAAAGGTATGCTGTATAGTTATTTTAACGGCAAACTCATTGACGTTACACATTTGCATATCGCCAACTGGCTCGATTGCATCCGGGGAGGCGGGGAACCGTCATGCAACGTGGATGCCGGATTCCAGGAATCAATTTCCGCCCATATGGGAACCTTATCCCTGAAGCTCGGAAAACGGGTGGAATGGGATCATGAAAAAAACTTCTTCGCCAACATTTCATGGGATGAAATCAAGCAGACGATGGGAGGATAGAAATAAATAGACAGCGACATCCCTGGTTTTATAAAGATCTCAAAATATATTTTTGAGATCTTTTTTTTGGGCATATTGATGCCGGTCTATCAGGTGGAATTAAAATATTAAAATGTGTCTTGATAGACTCTGCTTATAAAAAAAGCATGACCGCACACATTATTATTGGTTTAGGCTGAATTTCATGAGTTTTCCGTAAAAATGTATATGTAATCCCGACTTTTGTATAACTCTTTACCGGTATTTACCTTCTAGTTTTGTATTCCGGTTGTAATACACTAAGCAAAATCAAATTTTTATGCGCATTGTTCCTGTAGTTATTCTCGGCCTGATAACATTGTTCTCAGGGCCTTCGTTTTCCCAGGGCACGGATAGTGTAAAAAATTTTTTTCATGTTTCGGGAGCGGTCACCGTTACCAATAACGGGATTTCATTAATCCCGACTTTTACGCTGGGCAAGCCCGCCGTAATTTTCGATGCATCATTCGGAAAACGCCTTAGTTTTGATCCGGAATTAAAATATTCACTTGAAGGAAAACCCTGGGGATTTATTTTCTGGTGGCGGTATAAATTGGTAAATTCGGAAAAGTTCCATGTGGGAATCGGCGCCCATCCTGCCGTGACTTATAATACGGCATCCATTACATTAAACGGGGTTACCCGGGAAATTATCCAGGCAAGAAGATATGTCGCCACAGAGTTTTCACCGAATTACATGTTATCAAAAAATACCAGTGTCGGATTTTATTACCTTTATGGCCATTGTCTTGAAAATGATGCCATACGGGACAGCCATTTTATTACCTTTAATTTTAATTTTTCCGATATCAGGATATCGGGCAATTATTTCCTGCAATTCAATCCACAGTTATATTATTTAAAGATGGATCATACACATGGTTATTACTTTACCTCATCGCTCGGGCTGGAAAGGAAGAATTTCCCCTTATCCATTTCAGGTATCATAAACAAACCTTTGCATACCGATATAGTGGGCGGGAATGACTTTGTATGGAATGCGAGCCTGATTTATTCGTTTAATAATAATTATATCGGGATGTAACATATATTAATTATGAATAGCCGGTTTGAAGATAATTTATAAAAAAACAAGAGATATGATAAGTGAAATAAAAAAACGTAAACTGGGTAAAAATGGTCCGGAAGTTTCTTCTTTGGGCCTGGGATGCATGGGCATGAGCTTTTCATTCCCGCCTTTCCCGGAAAGGAAAGACATGATCAAACTGATCCGCAATGCGGTCGAATTGGGAGTAACCTTTTTTGATACTGCAGAAGTATACGGGCCGTTTACCAACGAAGACCTTGTAGGAGAGGCCCTCGAGCCACTCAGGAAAGAAGTGGTAATTGCCACCAAGTTCGGTTTTGCACCGGCTTCCGAAGCGGAAAAAAATACGCGGTGGAGTACTTTGAACAGCCGTCCCGATCATATAAGGAAAGCGGTAGATGGATCGCTGAAAAGATTAAGGACTGATGTGATCGATCTTCTATACCAGCATCGTGTTGACCCCGAAGTGCCCATTGAAGAGGTTGCCGGTACAGTAAAAGACCTTATCCATGAGGGAAAAGTTAAATATTTCGGCCTTTCCGAGGCGGGTGTAAAGACTATCAGAAGGGCGCATGCTGTTCAGCCGGTCACAGCACTTCAGAGCGAATATTCACTCTGGTACCGCGAGCCCGAAAAGGAAGTGATCCCCGTGCTGGAAGAACTTGGAATAGGCTTTGTTCCTTTCAGCCCGCTCGGGAAAGGTTTCCTTACCGGCAAGATCGATGAAAACACAAAATTCGATGAAAAAGATTTCAGGAATATCGTTCCACGCTTTACGGTGGAAGCCCGGAAGGCTAACCAGGTGCTTGTGGACCTGATCAGCAGGATCGCTGGTCAGAAACAGGTCACCCCGGCACAGGTAGCACTTTCATGGCTTCTGGCGCAAAAGCCCTGGATAGTGCCTATACCGGGAACCACCAAACTGAACCGGCTTGAAGAGAACCTGGGTGCAGTTTCGGTAGAGCTTGCCCTGCAAGATATCGAAGAAATCGATGAAGCCGCATCGAAGATAAAGATTCAGGGTGCACGGT
>JBJKSY010000552.1:0-2749 GCA_046703645.1 Cyclobacteriaceae bacterium | reverse complement strand
TACACCCTAATTGCAGGTAAAGAGAGGTAGTCGGGCCATCCACAACGGAGCCTACGCCAAGAACAAGGTCTGGAAATTCTTCAGCACATCTTTTATTCAATGTATTAAAAGTTTCATGGGCATAATCACCGCGATTCGTGAATTCAATGATCCTTGTTCCTCCATTATAACAGGCTTTTACAACCTGAAAACAAATCTCAGGATCAGGATGATAAAACAATGGGATAATCCTGGTCTCACGGATCTGCTCATAGACATTCAGTCTTGTGAATCTTGCCATAATTTTAATTCTTTATCCAGACATTCAATTTATATAATCCCGGTTAAAATGTTAAATGTTACCGGTTAACAGGTTTATTTAATAGCAGAATTAATCATAAGGATTCATGCCAGGGGTCTCCTCGTTATCGGCTTACCCTTCCGGAGCTGTCACCTGCCATGAGCTTTTCAACCTCGTCTACGGAAATAATATTAAAATCTCCTTTGATCGTATGCTTAAGGCATGAGGCCGCCACGGCATAATCAAGTGCCTTTTGATCATCCTTGTAGGAAATTAAGCCGTAAATCAAACCTGCCATGAAAGCATCCCCACCCCCAACCCGGTCTACAATATGAGTAATATCATATACTGGCGCCTGGAATAACTCCTTTCCGTTCCATAAAACACCTGACCAGGTATTATGGCTTGCATTCAGGGAACCCCGAATGGTGATAATGACCTTTTTGCATTGAGGGAATTTCTTCATAATTCCCTCAGTTACGGGAAGGAACGATGAGGCATTCACCTTTCCTTTTTCAACATCAATTTCAGGCGCCATAATTCCAAAAACCATTTCCGCATCTTCTTCATTCCCCAGGATAACATCGCAATGTTTTACCATTTCTTCCATTACCTCCCCGGCTTTTTTACCGTACTTCCATAAATTTTTACGGTAATTCAGATCGCATGAGATGGTAATATTTTTTTCCCTGGCCTTCAGGATGGCTTCCAGGCAGCTATCGGCTGCACTTTGGGATATTGCCGGAGTTATGCCCGTCCAGTGAAACCATTGTGCATCATCGAATACGGTGTCCCAGTCTATCATGCCCGGCTTTATGGTGGCCATGGAAGATCCGGCACGGTCGTAGATCACTTTACTTCCCCTGGCAACTGCTCCGGTTTCGAGATAGTAGATCCCGATCCTGTCACCGCCCTTCAGTATATGTCCGGTCTTTACTCCGAATTTCCTAAGCGTCATGATGGCAGCTTTTGCAACATCATTTTCAGGTAATCTTGTTATGTATTCCGATATCAGACCGAAATTGGCCAGGGAAACCGCAACGTTGGCTTCTCCACCGCCAAAAGTTGCCTCGAAAATTTCTGTCTGCTGAATTCGCAAAAATTCCGGGGGTGCCAGCCTTAGCATGATCTCCCCGAAAGTAACGATTTTCCTGTTGTCCATAATTCAAAAAAATTATTGCGGGAACCTGAAATAATTCCTGGCATTAAAATAGCAAATATCTTCAATCATTTTGCCGGCGAGTTCCATATCTTCCGGGATGAGTCCTTTTTCAATGTCCGATCCGACCAGGTTACAAAGTATCCTCCTGAAATACTCATGCCTGGGGTAGGAGAGAAAGCTGCGTGAGTCCGTCAGCATGCCTACGAACCTGCTGAGAAGCCCCAGGTTCGACAGGGCATTGATCTGCCATTCGATCCCTTCTTTCTGGTCAAGAAACCACCACCCGGACCCGAACTGTATTTTCCCGGGAATGATCCCGTCGTTGAAATTTCCGGCCATCGTGGCGATCGTATAATTATCAGCCGGGTTCACATTATATAAAATTGTTCTTGCCAGTTTATTTTCACTGTCAAGGCGGTCAAGAAAACCTGACAGAGACCGGCCCGCCTCGAAATCGCCGATGGAATCAAATCCGGTGTCAGGCCCCAGCCTATTGAACATCCGGGAATTGTTATTCCGCAAAGCACCTAAATGAAATTGCTGGGTCCAGCCCTTGCTGTGGTCCAGTTCGGCAAAATAAAGTAACATGAAAGACCTGAATTTAAGTTCTTCTTCATGTGAAGGCATATCGGCTGACCTTAATTTCAGGAATATATTTTTTATCTCAGTTTCGGTAAATGAATTGCAATACAATGTTTCAAGGCCATGATCAGATTCGCGGCAGCCCATGGAATGGAAAAAATCGTGACGTTGTTTCAGGGCGTCGCAAAGTGATTGAAGATCCTTGATCTCAATTCCGGAAGCACGGCCCAGACGGTCAAGGTATTGGTTATACGATTCTGTATCCTTCACATGGATCGATCGGTCCGGTCTGAAAGCAGGGAACACCTTAATTTCAAAAGCCTCATCCTTTATTTTTTTATGATGTTCAAGAGGATCGGCAGGATCATCGGTGGTACACACAACTTCCACCTTGAATTTCCTCAGTATGTTCCTGGTGCTGAATTCCTCCTTCTTCAGCATATCCGAACATTCCCTGTAAATATCTTCGGCATTTTCTTGGTTAAGGATTTTATCAACACCGAAATAACGCTTCAATTCCAAATGCGTCCAGTGATAAAGGGGATTCCTCAGGGTGGCAGGAACCGTCTCCGCCCATTTCAGGAATTTTTCATGATCATCCGCTTCTCCCGTAATATATTTTTCATTCACACCATTGGCCCGCATGGCCCTCCATTTATAGTGGTCACCGGCAAGCCAGATCTGTGTCAGATTTTCAAACTGTCTGTCCGAGGCAATATCTTCAG
>JBJKSY010000551.1:0-2365 GCA_046703645.1 Cyclobacteriaceae bacterium | reverse complement strand
GGAGACAACTTTGATAGCAGCGAATTTTTGAAATTCTTTCTGTACTTTGTCACTCAGCGGTATCAATTTTTCAGGAAAAATCACACCTCGCGTTGTTATGTTTACTTCCAATTTTAATGTTGCTCGTTGAGTTTGACAATTCAGTTTAGCATCTTCCCCCTGACCAACCGGTACCCGAGTGAGTGATATACCTTGGATGGTATCTTTTAATCTATTTTCAATTCGATCAAGAGCCTCAGAAATATTTTGTAATGCGATATTTCGGTCATCCTGCCAGCGAAGATAGGTCAGATCAATATCCACTGATAACCGGGGCATATCCCGAACAAAAAGATTTATTGCTGATCCTCCCTTGAGCGCAAGGCCTTCTTCCTTTGCCACATGAGGTAAAATTGTCAACAATAGATCGACCTGTGCCCTGTATTCCGGTTTTATTGTCATGCCAATTCTTTAGGAAGGCTGATTTGATATTCTGCATTGTAAGTGCCCCCTTTAACTATGCTTCTATCTCCTTTGCCGGTATCTATTTTTTCTTGCTTTATGAAAGTGACCCATTGATGTTGAGCCTTTGTTGACATAAAGAGGAATAGTCTTTTTACTTTTATTGAAGAGCATTTTTCAAGCAGCTCTTGCATCACGCTTGGTCGGAGGTTGGCAAGCCCTTCTATCAGATGGTAACATTCCATAAGATCGAATTTATTGGGAGTAAGGTATAGACATTCCAGTACTGCACGTTCAGGAGTAGAAACTATTATATCAAAATTTTTTTCTTCATACCCGGTTAAAGCAAGGTCATCGGGAAGAAATGACGATTTAGTGTGCTCTATCAAATTTCCCCATGAATAATTTTTAAACCACAATGGTAAGGTTGTTTTACGACCGGAAAAAAGAAATACTTTCTCATTATTCATTCGCAGATAGTGACTATGGCCTTGTAACGATAGGGACGTCAGAGCACCGGCATGTATTCCCATTTCAGCCTGATATTGTATAGCGTAGAGCCCTCCCCGCCATTGCACCTGATCACCGGGACGTTTATATGCTCCTGGGCCCAGGGTTTCCAGCCAGCCGTTTTTTTTATAGCGTTTTTGGAGATCACGCGAGATTCCTTGCTCCTCCAGCCATTTGGCCAGGAGTACAGTGCCTGGCTTATGCAGCTCAAGCATTTTCTTTAATTTCGACTCATTTTGGGTACTCATGGTACCTAAATTATAACATTTTTAATGAATATAAAAGCGTTACTTTAAAAAAATCTGATTTTGGGTACTCACAGTACCTAAATTTTAAAAATTATAAAGATCGAAGATAATTGACTAATAAATGATCGGGACGAGAGGATTCGAACTAATAAATACAAAATGTAGCCAAGGAAATATGACCGCCCCGACCAAGCATGCATTATCAGGTACTCCATAATTGAATACTCAGATTATTATTTTATATTTAAATGCATATAATTATGTATTTTTACATTAAATTATATTTAAAAACATATAATAATATTAAATTTGACATTATTATATTTAAAAGCATATAATGACGCATTTAGCTGAATTCGTAAAAAGCCGTAGAAAGGAGGTTGGATTAACCCAGCAGGAGTTTGCCGAACGGGCCGGCGTAGCGCTTACAGTAATCCGGAAAATAGAGCAGGGTAAAACCAACCTTAACATGGATAAGGTGACCAGGGTACTGGCTATGTTCGGCCATGAACTGATACCCGTTAATTCAAAGGAAATGAAATCAAAACCCCAGCAATCATGAGAAGGGCCTCCGTTTATTATAACGATAATCTGGCCGGTATTTTAACCGAAACCAATGACGGTGATTATATCTTTTCATATGACAAAGACTACATCACAGATCACCCGGACCTACATATAACCTTTTCCATGCCGGTATCTGATAAGCCTTATAAAGACTCAAGGCTATTCCCCTTCTTTGACGGCCTGATCCCGGAAGGTTGGCTCCTTGACGTAGCGTCTAAAAACTGGAAAATAAATCCCAATGACCGGATGGGACTTCTGATGGCTTGTTGCCGGAATTGCATCGGTGCAGTAAGTGTCATTCCCATCACTGAAGAAAATGAGTAACTGTTTATATTGTTATAAGGAGTTATCAGGGGAAACTGACTTCCATGAAAAATGCAGTCTTGAATTTTTCGGAACGAAAATGGCCCCTGTCCTTCCCTACCGCCTGGAGCAAATGAATGAACTGGCTAAACAGGTGGTTGAAAGAAGCGTGACCGTTCCCGGTATCCAGCCGAAATTATCTTTATCCCTGATTAAGGAAACAAGAGAAAAGGGAGATAGCCGGTTGACAGTGGTAGGCGCTCTGGGTGGTAATTACATTTTTAAACCTCCTGTTG
>JBJKSY010000550.1:0-7472 GCA_046703645.1 Cyclobacteriaceae bacterium | reverse complement strand
AATTATCTGTATATCTGAATTGCTTTACGAAATATATTTCTCTTGGCATTTCATGCTTCTCCAGGATCGGGGAGAGCGAATCTCTCAGATCCTGACTATTATAAACTCCGCCTCTTTCTTCTATAATAAGAATAACCTTCTCGCCGAATTTTAAATCCGGAAGGGAAGTAATAAAAAAATTATTCCTTATTCCATGGGAGATGAACCTCGATGCAATTTTATTTTCCAGCCATTCGACTGCTATTTTCATTCCTCCGCTTATAATAACATGGTCCAGCCTGCCTTTCCATATAAAGTTACGGTTATCAATAAGCTCAATAATATCCCTCGTAATGATAGGATCTTTACTCAGATGGGGAGCAGATATTATCAAACAATCATTTTTATTGGAGGACACGGTAACATCACCAATGGTGGTATAAAATTCCGCCCGATCCGGAGAATTTAATTGCCTCAGGGCAATATGCGAAAGTGTTTCAGCCATACCAAATGTCTGGTAGATCCTCCCGGGAAATGAATCCAGTTTCTGGGTTAGCTCAGCGGTCAGAGGAGCACCCCCTGCCAGGGTTATGCTTTTTTCGTTGAAATACGATTTATAATTTTTCATGTGCACCATTTCGAAAAGCTGGTTGGGAACAATGGATATAAGATCAATGGTAAGTCCGGAAGGTAGATTGACAAGAGGATTGCCGGAGGGATTTACCGCAAAAAGTTTAAAATTCCCGACCAAGGCACGAACGATGAACATTATTCCTGCTGTAAATCTCGCAGGAAGGCATAGTATGGCATTGATATCCTCACGGATCTTAAGGGTATCAATGGTAAGCCGGGCACTTGCTTTTAATTGTTCCGCTGTTACCTCAATTTTTTTTGAAGTCCCTGTTGTACCGGAAGAATTCAATTCATAACGATCGGAATTATGAAGCCATTTGCTGATAAATGCCAGGATATCCTTTTCGAAATCATCTGCAGGAAGATCCAATTCACCGGGAGGGTTATTGGCTATTTCTTCATAAGTAATCCACCTTCCATTAAGCCATAGTTTGCCTTGTTTCGCAGCAGATATATTCATTTCAGAATCAGGGGAACCTGGGGAATTTTGAAAAATCCGGTTTTCGTTTCTCATTGAATGCTTTCATACCTTCTTTGGCCTCTTCGGTGAGGTAATAAAGTAAGGTAGCATTCCCTGCCAGTTCCTGGATACCGGCCTGCCCGTCCAGTTCAGCATTGAAAGCGGATTTTAACATTCGGATCGCAAGCGGACTTTTTTCCATTATTTTTCTTGACCATTCAACATAAGTCTCTTCCAGTTTATCCAGAGGCACTACTTTGTTTACAAGGCCCATTTTTTCCGCTTCATGAGCATCATACTGATCGCATAGGAACCAGATCTCACGGGCTTTTTTCTGTCCCACGATTCGTGCAAGGTAAGATGCTCCGAATCCGCCGTCGAAACTTCCTACTTTGGGCCCGGTTTGACCGAATTTTGCGTTTTCTGCCGCAATAGTGAGATCACAAACGACATGTAAAACATGCCCTCCCCCAATGGCCCAGCCGGCCACGGCAGCTATTACCACCTTGGGAATGGATCGTATTTGTTTCTGCAGGTCAAGAACATTCAATCTGGGTACTTCGTTTTCATCCACGTAGCCGCCATGACCCCTGATACTTTGATCTCCGCCTGAAGAGAAAGCCTTTCCTCCTTCACCCGTCAGGATAATAACTTTGATATCCTGATTTTGACGGCATAATTCCATGGCATCACTGATCTCCTGAACTGTTAATGGTGTAAATGCATTATGTTTTTCCGGCCGGTTAATGCTTATGCGTGCAATACCTTCATAGGAATGAAAAAGTATTTCCTTGTATTGTGTGATTTCTTTCCAGGGGTAAATGAGTTTCATGATTTTTTAATTTCATTTATAAGTTTCAGGAATATTTGACGGTTGGTTTCACTTTCTGTTTCAATCTCGAGAAGGCGGACTCTTTCAGACGGCCGGAAAAATTCTTTCAGGAGATCAGGCAATTTTGCTAAATCGGATGAAATAAAATATTCCATACCGAAATCCCTTGCGGTATTTTCTGCAGTGAGCAACTGATCCGTTTCGAAATAGTTTTTTAGCTCCTTCAGGTTTTCAGGACCGTCAATCATCCTGAAGATCCCGCCTCCATGATTGTTAAGTAATATAATTCTCAAATTGGAAAGATTATAGTTATGCCAGAAAGCATTTCTGTCATAGAAGAAAGCCATGTCTCCGCTTACCAGCACATTCAGGTTTTGTGTTACAAGGCTGGTTCCGACAGCCGTTGAACTGCACCCGTCAATTCCGCTGGTTCCCCTGTTTGAATATACCTGCAAGCCGGGTTTACGTAAGCCTATATAATTTGCCAGTCGTACCGGAAGGCTGTTACTGAGATGCAGGTTACACGAATCAGGCATATTTTCCATTACAATGCTTACGGCTTCCAGGTCTCCTGGCTGGGATTGCGGGAAAAAATATTTGATCACCTGCCTGGTTTTATTTTCGAGGTTGGACCAATCAGAGTAATAGGATTCAGAAATATTATCCCTTTTAAAGGAAATGAGGTGTGTAAAAAAATCGACCGGGGATGCCGGTACAATATGAGTAAGTGCCTGGTATGTGTCAGGCGAATAGCCTGCTTCCTGAATATGCCAGTGGTAAAGGGGTTTATTTTTCCTTAAAAATAATTTCAGATTCTTTGAAAGAATGGATTTTCCAAAAGTGATCAATAGTTCAGGCCGGAGAGAACTTTTTTCTTTTTCGCCGATACTATTAAGGAAAAGATCATGTTTATATATAAAGGAATCAGCAGATCCGTGAAGATTGGCAATGATGTCACAGGTTACGGGAATATTAAATTTTTCCGATACCTCGCAAAGGATCTTGCTTAAGGAATGATCGGGAATACCCTGGCCGGGAACGATCAATACCCTGGAAACCGAATTCCATGTTTCTTCAAGATCTTTCCAGGCAATATCCTCCGGCTGTGTAATAGAATTATATCTTAGGATAGTCTTTTCCTTCTCAATGATAAATTGGTCTTCAGCTAATGAGGGGTAAAGAGGTTCGCGAAAAGGAAAGTTGATATGTACAGGACCAAGGGGTTTCGTCAAGGCGTTATTTACAGCTTCTGAAACAATTCTCAGGGCATGCCATTGCGTATCGGGATGCGTAAGATCGGAAGGAACCCTGTAAGATCCTTTTGTGTGTTTCCCGTATATATTTTCCTGGTAAATGGATTGCCCGTCTGCCTGGTCGATCCATTCCTCAGGTCTGTCCGCAGTAAGAATTATAAGTGGCAATTGTTGATAATAGGCTTCGGCAACGGCAGGTGCAAAATTATATGCCGCTGTACCCGAGGTACATATCAGGACAACAGGTGATTTAAGGGCCTGACAGATTCCAAGCGCAATATAACCGGCTGATCTTTCATCTCCCATGATGAACTTCCGGATACCATCATGACGGGCAAAAGATATGGTCAATGGAGCAGAACGTGATCCTGGAGCGATAACCGCATGGTTTACCTTTTTGTCATGAAAAGTATTTACAATATTGAACAAGGGTTTATAATTCATTGATTAGTTATCGTTCGGGTCTACTTAGAATCGTGAAAATTTCGTTAAGGAAATTTTCTTCCAAAGCTAATATTTTAAATATTATATTCGTTAAATAAAATATCAAATGCATCGAATGACCGGGGGTGTTAGAAATTTATGGGTTTATTTTCCGGTATTATTTATGTTATTCATGAATACCGGATGTAACAACGACTACTTCAATCCAAATAAATATGGTACAGTCAATTATCACCCGGATCTCGCCGTTCCCCTTGCTTCTGCGGATTATAGTGTACATGATCTCCTCTTAAAGCTGGATTCTACAACCCATGTAAATATTCTTAATAATAACCTTGTTGAAGTTATTGTTCAAGATTCCCTGAATCCCGTATATCTGACTAAAAATATCGTTTTTAACGATCAGTACTATGACACCACAATGACACTGGGAATTCCTGCCCCTGTAACGCTTCCTGCTGGAGATTCAATAAGTTCACCGACCACTACCTATAATTTCAGTTTTAATGTTTCTAAAAATGAAAGACTTGATTCCCTGATCCTGAAAAACTCGTTAATAAAAATTTCCGCATCGTCAGATATTCCCGGTAACACGGAACTTCATCTTAAAATATTGTCATTAAAAGACCCATCCGGAAACCCGTATTCTCTAAATATCCGTTTATTGGCTGCCAATGGGTCTCCTGCAATAAATGCCGATTCTACCTTGTTAAATAACTATACCCTTGATCTCACTGATAATGGTCAGGCGCGTAATACATTGATTGTTCAGGCTTCGGTAACGGTTGTTTCGACAGGACAGACTATTTCGCCCGGAGACCAGTTTCGGTTTGGTATTGCTTTAAAGAACCCGGACTACAGGGCCGTCTGGGGTTATCTTGGGAATTACCTGATAGATATTCCGGAGATAAGCAAAAAAATAAACTTATTCGATTATCAGGTTGGCGGAAGCCTGGGATTTGAAAACCCCACACTTGAATTCAAATTGTATAACTGCGCGGGTTTATCCGGTACAATCGGTTTTGAGAAATTTGAATTCATGAATGTCGATTCGGTAGGACTTCCAATTACAGGTGATCTGATAAACAACGGCTTTACCATCCTGAAACCTGCCCTTGGGGAAGGAACCTATAAGGAATCAGGCTTTACGATAACAAATTCAAACTCAAATATATTTCAGGTCTTACAAACTCTACCAATAAAATTCGCAATACATCCCACCCTTACCACGAATCCTCAGAATGATACCCTGCAATATGACTTTCTTTCCGATACGAGCAACCTGATCCCGGTGGCCAGGTTGACATTACCTCTTAGTTTACGCATGACAAACCTTTCTGGTACCCAGTCTTATGCCCTGGATCCTCTTAATCTTAGTTCAGGGAATATTCAGAATATTGGTATTAAGGTAAGAGTTGATAACGGGCTTCCACTGGGAGGTAAATTGAAAATCATTTTCTCCGATAGCCTAAGCTCAATTTCACTGGATTTGTTTAAAGGGTATTTAAATGTAATATTACCCGCATCGACTGATTCTAATGGTTATCCTGTCAGTTCTTCACTTGACTCTGCCCAATTAAGTATCACCAAAGCAGAAATTGATACACTGAATATGTGCAATACTCTTACTTATGATGTAATCCTGAATACTTCCGGCTCTGCATCCGGAACCTGGGCTAAAATTACTGACGATCAGCATTTGAAGGTAAATGTCGGGCTCTATGGCACTTTTGATTTTAACGTTAACCTGCATTAAATGAAGAGGTATATAATTTACTTGGTTTTGTTTTGTTTACCGCTTACGGGCATATCGCAAGGGTCGCTGGTGCTGTACCAGATGTATCATTCCGTACCAAAAGCAAACCAGATGAATCCTGCACTTCAAAACGATGGTAAATTTTATATTTCCATACCTGTTTTATCTGGGACAAGAATTAACCTCAGGAGCGACCTTGCCCTGAACAACATTGTCAGAAGGGGAACTAATGATTCCCTGTACATCGACCTGAATAAAATGCTTTCAAATGTCCATAAAAGTGAAAAAATAAATTTTGACCTGAATTTGGATTTGCTTCAGTTCGGTGTACGCTTCCTTGGAGGATACGGATCATTAAACTTATCGCTTTACAATCATACCGATATCCTGTTATCCAGTAGCCTGCTTGATTTAATGGTAAAAGGTAATGGTGCAACCGATATTATCGGGCGCCGTATTAACCTCGGTGCTCAGGAACAAAACGCATTTTCCTGTTTGAAAATAGGTTTGGGTTATTCACGTGAATTAATCAAGGATCATTTGACGGCTGGACTCAGACTGAATCTGATCAATGGCATCGCCGCCTCAAGCCTTGATGCAAAAAACACGGGGTATTTATATACCGATCCGAATAATTACCAGATTACTTTCAGCTCGGGAGGACTCCAATATAATATGTCAGGAGACCACACTTATTTTAACGGGAATTTTAATATGGGAAATATATTCAGTTTTAATAATCCGGGGTTTGGCGTTGATGCCGGCGCTTTATGGAAATTTAACAGCCAGTGGTCAGTCTCGGGAAGCGTGAACAATCTTGGAATGATCTATTGGAAAACTGACGTAAGCAACCATATTTTAAAAGGAGAAACCTATACATTTAACGGATTAAACCTTGATAATTTAAATTTCCAGACTCTGGGAGATACACTTAATAATATATTTAATCCTGTTGAGGCACATAAAAAATTTACTACAGGTCTTCATCCGAATACTTATGTAAGTGCAAGCTATAGTTTTGGAAAGGAACAGGGAGTATCCCTTATTGTAAAAAACAGCTACCTGAAGCATACTTTGATCAATACGACCGGGTTGGATTATAATAAACGACTAGGACACTGGCTTGATCTGTCAGTCCTTTATTCACTTTATGATATGCATTACAGCATGCTGGGATTTGGCTTTGCTGTTAGTGTACCCGGTTTTAGTATCTATATGGCATCCGACAATATTTCCGGGTTTCTTAAGCCTCAGGGTATTCATGCCGTTGATTTCACCTTTGGCCTGAACTCAATAATATTCTGATAAAGCCTGAACCAGCTTTTTTGCATAAAATTAATTTAGCTTTGCCGGGAAATTGGATTTTCGAATTATATTTCATCAGATGCGATCAGTAACTCAGTCTTTCCGGGGTTATAAAACCATATTTTTATGTATTATCATTTCCATTTTTACGGGGGATTTATTAAAAGCCCAGTCATTATTGACCACTGATCCGCCCGGTATAAAATGGGTCCGTATTAAAACTCCGCATTTTAATGTTTATTTCGATCGGCAAATTAGTGCTGATGGAACAAAAATTGCCAATTTGCTTGAAAATCTATACAATCCGGATAGCTACAGTCTTAATTTTAAACCTGGCAGAATATCATTCGTACTTCAGAACCATACGGTAATATCAAACGGCTTTGTGAGTGAAACCCCATGGCGATCTGAATTTTATTTATTCCGGCCGCAGGATTATAATGTAGATGGGTTATTGGACTGGAGTCATTTATTATCAGTACATGAATTCCGTCATGTGGTTCAATACAACAAGAGCAGGACCGGGTTTAATAAATTAACATTTTATGCACTGGGTTACGGAGCTTCTGCGGTCTTGTCGCATCTGGCAGTTCCTGACTGGTTTTGGGAAGGGGATGCTGTATTGAATGAAACCACCCTTACCCAGGCGGGCAGGGGAAGAGATCCTTATTTTGCACTTCTGATGAAGACGAATATGTTGGAGCGCGGCCCCTTTAACTATTATCTGCAATATCTCCGTTCATTTAGATATAATATTCCGGATCATTATGTAACCGGATATTTTCTCACTACCTATCTTCGGAGAGAATA
>JBJKSY010000549.1:0-7897 GCA_046703645.1 Cyclobacteriaceae bacterium | reverse complement strand
TTATATAAAGTAAGAAAAACAACATATACTAAATAAAACCATTCAATATTGGTAAATATTTAAAATATAATTAAAAAATATCATCGAAAATAAATCGATTAACTTTATAGAATTTATATTGATTTTTAAACCGGAACAGAAGAGGTTATTGTTAGCCACAAAAAAACAACCGGTCAAAGGAATTCATCTCTTCTCGGTCTTAAGTTTGTCACACAATAATTTCAGGCATAGGCAAAGAAGAAAGAAAAGAATTATGAATAAACGGATTGATTATCAGGGAAATATTGATGAAAGAAGAAAAGCCGGGTTTATTTCCTTTTTAGCAGTTGCTTATAACTTTCAGGAGTATCTACATCAAATTCGGCATCAGGATTCGGAATTACATGAACATCCTGTTTGAGCTTCGAAATAACTGTTTTGGCGCCATCATCCTCAGAAATCTTATCGAGGTATCCAAAAATGGTCTTATGAAAGAAAACCGGGACCCCGTAGGAGCCTCCGTAACCAGATGCTATTATTTTCTTATTATAGGCATAATGGGAGCGAACCATGTCTAGAATGAAATCATGGTTAATCAAAGGTTGATCACAAAGCAGGATAATTACCCCGTAAAGATTGGGAAAACTTTTCCTGGCAGTATTAAGTCCCTTTTGAATTGAGGAACTCAGCCCCTTTTCCCAGGATTTGTTGTAGGCTTCCTTAACATCATTGTATTTTTTAAGGATCCTTTCCAGTTTGGAATGATTGGCCCCGGTTACGACAATAACAGGTCCGATATTCGATTTTAAGGCATTATCAAGAGAATTCTCAAGGAGAGTCTTTCCTTTATATTCCAGCAATTGCTTCGGTTTACCAAACCGGTGTGAAGGACCGGCAGCCATCACCAATATTACAATTTTTTCTTCCAAACCCTCAGGGTTTAATAATTACCGCCAAATTTAAACAATTCCTCGAATTGTTAGTAATTGTCACAGTTCTTATAATAATTCTGATATTGAAACATCTTAAAATGCTTAATTTGAGGAAATTTTCTAAATTTGGATATAATTCATGCATCCGGTCCTCTTTCAGTGTAATACACCTCATTTCCTGACCTTTCTGCTTCCCGATAAGATCAGCATATATTCTTATGGCACGCTTATAGCCCTGGGGGCTCTTCTCGGGTTCATTTATACAGCCAGACAGGGAAAGCAAAAATTCAATATTTCATTCGACACCACTAACCAGTTGGTCCTCTATATCATGATCGCTGCGATTGCCGGAGGCAAATTATTTATGTTCTTTGAAGAGCCTTCTCATTATTTTCATCATCCGCTGGAACTTATAACTAATTTCAGCGAAGGTTTTGTGTTTTACGGTTCACTTATTTTCTGTATACCGGTAATGCTTTTATTTTTCCGCTATCATCATATTCCGGTTCTGCCTATGCTTGATGTGATGGCAATTACCACCTGTATAGTTCACGGAACAGGAAGGATCGGGTGTTTTTTTGCCGGATGTTGCTATGGAAAACCGACAAACAGCCTTCTCGGCGTCACTTTCAGAGATCCTCTGTCGCAGGCGGAACCTTTGAATGTTCCCCTCCACCCAACCCAACTGTATAGTTCATTTTTTATTTTTTCATTGATGGCCCTGTTAATGATTATTTCCAGGCATAAAAAATTTGACGGCCAGGTTATTCTGCTTTACCTTATAATATATCCTATAGGAAGAATAATCATTGAAAGTTTCCGGGGTGATATTTCCAGGGGATACGTTATTCAGGGATGGGTCACGAATGCCCAGTTCGTATCGGTCCTGATCATAGGAGCCGCCTTGTTCTTTTATTTTAGACTTTCAAAACGTGCCAAGGGATCAATTAAAACTTCCTGACAGATACATATCCAGGTAATACCTCAAGCTGAAAAGGCGGAGACCCGATAAATTCACCGTCAAGGTGAGCCACCATATCGTTATTCCCTTCGATGATGCATTTCCGGCATTTAAAAAACCTGACTTCTTTCAAATTCCGGTGGCCGCCTGATCCCATGGAAGGAAGAAACATAATCCTTTTTACTATACGGACTTTTGTAATAAGACATAAATCGAGCAGTCCATCATCGCTTTTAGCATATGGATTTAGCCTGAAACCTCCGCCAAAAGTCCTGCCTTTTGCTACAGTCAGAAGAAAGGTTTTCGTTTTAACTGTTTCCCCGTCAATATTTATGGAAAGCATGGATTCACGGTAACCCGTAATCAGTTTTAATACGGTTTTATAATATGAAAAACGACGGTTCCTGCTCCTGTCACTTTTTTCCATTTCCTCTACGACCCGTCCGTCAAAGCCAATCCCTAACCCGTTTAAGAAGATCTTGTTATTGCATTTGCCTGCATCAAACTTTTTTATACTGCCGTTAATAGCGATATCAAGCTGTTTCCTGAACTTCATAGTAGCCAGTAAATTTCTTGCAGTATCATTTCCCGTACCGGCTGTAATGATACTGAATGGAATATCCTTAGGAGGATTTCCATTCAGGGCCTCCTGTAAGGTACCGTCACCTCCAATGATCATTATATCCGTAAACCGGGAATTGAAATACTCATGGATGAGTTGGTCAGCCTTAACAGCCGGTAAGGTCATGAAGACTTCAAATCCGATACTTTCACGAATAAATCTTTCCTTTACCCAGGCAAGTTTTTTCCGTGCATTTCCCTTTCCTGAAACAGGATTTACAATAATAAAGAACCTTCTCAAAAAAATATTTTTATTCGAAGGCCTGAAATTATGAATTTTATGCTAAAGAAGTCAACAAAGATGATAATGAGTTATTTTTTAGTTAGCTGATAATACGGAACCCGTACCCAAAACGGGCACTTCGATTACCGGATTGCCTTTATAATAAATATAACCGTGACCGGAGAGAAATCCGGAAAGAGTATCACTTACGTTTACCTGGCATATCCCCTGTCCATATAAATTAACAATACAATTATCCGTGGCCACATTATAACAAAGAACATTCCCGGCGCCATTGATCGCAATTTTCAGTGTCCGTTGCCTTGGACCTCCCGCTATTACATTTCCTGAACCGGTAAGGTTAATGGACTTAATATTCCTTGTTAATTCAATTTCAATATTCACTGAATCGGAACCGGGACCAATATCCATGGCTTGATCGAATCCCCAGGTGAACACATAATTATCGACATTATAAGTTATATGATCAAGAATGTTCTGCTGGGCTTTAATTGTGACCTTCTGGGTAGCGCCATGAGTAATGATTGTATTTCCAGATCCTGCCTGGACCACATTCTCAATGGAATCAAGGGGAATTACCTTTGTAACAACCGGTCCCTCCCCTGTAATAATTGCAGGATTATTGTTAGAGTTCAGACTGCATCCTGTCATAAGAATTAATCCTATACCCAGGATATTAAAGATTTTAAGCACGTTTAAATTATTTGAGATTTTAATGTAAAATTACTTTAATCCAGTTAAAAACAAGACAAATTCAAGGGTTTCACCGTACAAGCAAATGGGTTTCTGTATGGCCTTAAAAATCCGGTCAGTGAAATTGAGTTTTTATGAATAATTAAGGTATTAAATCATAAAACGAATATTTTTCAATATCAGTATCCCGTAACAGCATTCTTCAATGAATTAGCTGATTATTCAGCATTCAATGTATATGTTTCCCGTCAAATCAAGAAAATAATGCCAATTCCGGGTTGAAAATGATTTGTATAAAACAAACTGAAATGAAAATCATCAAAAAATAAGCTTAAGTTATGTTATTTTTAAGGCCTGCTGACGAATTTAGCGTCATTATATAATCTAATTAAATTTATGGTTGGCAAAGCCCAGGATCATACTTATATCCTCAAACCTTTTAAGGGAGAAAATATCCGGAAATATGAGAAAATCCCTACTGTCATTTTTGACAATGCTCATCATGCTTCCAAAGAAATAGCAAAAGAGATAGCGGGACTGATCCGAAGTAAAAAGGGGAATTGTGTATTGGGATTACCCACCGGTTCAACGCCGATATTTGTTTATGAGGAACTGATTCGTCTTCATAAACACGAAGGATTGAGTTTTAAAAATGTCCATACCTTCAACCTTGATGAATATTATCCCATTAAACACGACACCCTACAGAGCTATGTGAGGTACATGAATGAAAATTTCTTTGATCATATTGATATCCCCAAAAAAAATATCAACATTCCGGATGGCAGCCTAGAGATTGATAAAGTTGGCGCCTTCTGTGAAAGATACGAGAAAAAGATTAAGGATCTGGGAGGCATTGATATTCAGTTGCTGGGAATCGGTCGAACAGGACATATCGGTTTTAATGAACCCGGTTCTTCCATTGAATCCAAGACCCGTCTGATCACCCTCGACTGGGTTACCAGGATGGATGCGGCCAGTGACTTTTTCGGAGAAGAGAATGTTCCAAGGCGGGCAATAACGATGGGAATCGGATCGATTTTCAGTGCCAAAAGGATATTTCTTATAGCCTGGGGAGAAGGCAAAGCCGAAATAATCAAGAAATCGGTTGAAGGTCCGGTAAGCGAGCACATTCCTGCCAGTTACCTTCAAAAGCATCCCAACACCATTTTTGTTCTGGACGAATCATCGGCTTCCGCACTGACCCGTAAAAAAACACCCTGGTTGATCAGTGAATGTGCATGGGACGACAAAATGACCCGGAAAGGTGTTGTTTGGCTTTGCCAGAAGGTTAATAAACCCATACTCAAATTAACAGACAGGGATTATAATGATAATGGAATGAGTGACCTGGTCGCACAAAATGGACCATCCTATAAAATAAATATAAAGGTATTTAATGATCTGCAGCACACCATCACAGGCTGGCCCGGGGGAAAGCCAAATGCAGACGATACCAATCGTCCGGAAAGAGAAAAACCTTTCCCGAAAAGAATCATCATTTTCAGCCCCCATCCCGATGATGATGTAATATCCATGGGAGGAACATTCATCAGGCTTGTAGAACAGGGACATGATGTACATGTTGCTTACCAGACCTCAGGGAATATCGCAGTATTCGACGATGATGTAATCCGGTTTGCCGATTTTGTTCTCGAATATGAAAAACATTTTGAAGGCAATAACAAGTTTCTTTCCGAGCAGTTATTAAGGATCCGCGATTACCTTTCTTCAAAACAGCCGGGTCAGGTTGATTCCGATGAAATAAAGCAGATCAAAGGGCTCATCCGAATGACAGAAGCCCGTGCCGGTTGCCGGTTCGTGGGAATTTCAGATGAAAACATTCACTTCCTTAACCTGCCTTTTTATGAAACCGGTACCGTTAAAAAGAATCCTGTCGGAAAAGCCGACATTGAAATAACGAAAAATCTGATCAAAAAGATAAAGCCGCACCAGATCTATGCCGCCGGTGATCTTTCCGATCCGCATGGCACACACCGCGTTTGCCTGGAAGCTGTTTTTAAAGCGGTACATGATCTTAAACCTGAAAGCTGGATGAAGGACTGCTGGCTGTGGCTATACCGGGGCGCATGGCAGGAATGGGAAATTGAAAATGTTGAAATGGCCGTCCCTCTCAGTCCTGACGAATTGACAAAAAAAACCAGGGCTATCTTCAAGCATCAGTCACAGAAAGACCGTGCCCTTTTTCCAGGAACGGACGAACGTGAATTCTGGGAGAGAGCCCAGGACAGGAACCGGGCAACCGCGCAATTATATAATCAATTGGGAATGGCTGAATATGAAGCCATCGAAGCTTTCGTGAGATATAAATTTTAATCATGGATATCGATAAAGAGATAATCGCCTATTACAATACCGGAATTGAATCGGACCGGCTTGAAACGGATATCTTCCAGCTTGAAAAAGAAAGGACGCAGGAAATAATTTCAAGGTACCTCGACGATAATCCGAAGATCATTCTCGATGTGGGCGGCGGTGCAGGGCATTATTCATTTTGGCTTACCAAACTGGGGAATGAAGTTCATCTACTTGATCCTGTAAGCGTAAACATTGAAACGGCCAAAAGCAAAGCTGAAAAGTCACGGATTCTCCTGAATTCTATCCAGGTCGGCGAAGCAAGGCAACTCCCCTGGGAAGACAATAAATTTGATATCGTTTTGCTGATGGGGCCACTCTATCACCTTGGCAAAAAAGATCAGCGAATGGATGCCCTGAAGGAAAGCTACAGGGTACTTAAAAAAGGCGGATATCTTTTTGCGGCCGGAATCTCAAGGTATGCCTCGCTTTTTGACGGATTCTTCCGGAACATAATCAAGGATCCGGACTTCTTCCAGATCGTTGAACAGGATATTACCACCGGTCAGCACAGGAATTTTACGCAAAAACTTGCCTATTTTACCACCGCCTATTTTCATGAACCTCAGGAATTGATCGATGAAATAAAGAATTCCGGATTTGATTTTGAAAAAATACTTGCTATTGAGAGTTTTGGCTGGCTGATTCCTGAATTCGTAAAAAAGTGGGCTGAAAAAGATTACAGGCCATTATTGCTTGAAATGATCAGAAGGGTTGAAGAAAAAAAGGAACTATTATCATTAAGTGCTCATTTTCTTGCCATAGGTAAAAAATAATCTCATGAGAACTTTTAACAGTCTGACCGAACAGGAAATACTTGCTCTGGCCATATCCCTGGAGGAAGAGGATGCGCGAATCTATGATGATATAGCCGAAGGATTGCGGTCTAATTTTCCGGACCAGGCAAGGGAATTTGATGTGATGAGGCAGGAAGAAGACGGTCACCGTCACCGACTTCTTGATCTTTACCGCCAAAAATTCGGAGAACATCTTCCGCTGATCCGCCGACAGGATGTAAGGGGTTTCGTTGACAGAAAACCATTATGGCGGGTCAGGCCTTTGAAAGTATCCTCTGCCCGTAAAATGTCGGAACAGATGGAACTGGAAACCCGGCGCTTTTATGAATCGGCCATTAAAAAGACTACCGATACAGGAATACGTCAACTTCTTGGTGACCTCGCCAATGAGGAAAGGAAACATATTCATACGGCTCACCGGATGGAAGCTGCATCGGATAAAGATGCCGAAAAGGATGCCCAGAGCCGGCTGTTTTTACTTCAGATAGTACAGCCCGGACTTGTAGGCCTGATGGATGGATCCGTATCCACCCTGGCCCCTCTGTTTGCCGCAGCTTTCGCCACTCACAATAGTTTCTATACATTTCTTATCGGCCTTGCTGCGGCCGTCGGCGCCGGTATAAGTATGGGATTTGCCGAAGCTTTATCCGATGACGGTTCTCTTACCGGACGCGGACATCCCTGGATGCGGGGAGCTATCACAGGTTTAATGACTACTGTGGGCGGACTTGGACATACCCTGCCCTACCTAATTCCCAATGTATATACTGCCACGGTAATAGCCGTAATAGTTGTATTTATTGAATTATTTGCCATCGCATGGATCCGGAACAAATACATGGACACGCCTATCGGCACGGCCATTTTCCAGGTAGTGATCGGCGGAATTCTTGTTTTCCTTTCCGGAATACTGATCGGAATTTCCTAAAAAAATTCCGGAATTGCTTGTTGGAACTCTTTTCCTTTAGGGGTCCCCGGCCTGTTTATTATTCATTAAGTCCTGCCGGGAATCAAAATTAAAGGGACCTTAATTTGCTGCCGGGTTTCGGGCAATTTTCGGGTCCCCCTGTTTCTTAAAACTATAATGATCAGAGATTCTTTTTTGCAAGGTAGAAGTCAACCATTTCAAGACCGCTCTTCTCCCTCTCTTCCATTGCAGATACTGTCTTGGGAGGCGGTACAATCACTTTATCGCCGGGTTTCCAGTTAAGCGGCAGAGCACATGAGTTCTTGTCGGAAGTCTGCAATGCAGTAAGAACCCGTTTTATTTCTTCCATATTCCTTCCGACATTCA
>JBJKSY010000548.1:0-7257 GCA_046703645.1 Cyclobacteriaceae bacterium | reverse complement strand
AAACTGCTTGACAGGTTGAAAGCCATGGGATTAGGGAGGGAGAATGCCAGCAATCCGACTGCCATCGTTATAGCTGATGAGAAAAAAATTGACGATTCATTGACTATCGATAAAGATGCTTTAATTTTGATTAAAGAGGGAAATATTACCAAGGAATCTATACAGCCGTTTATTTCAAGGGTTGAAGAATCATAATGGGAACTAAAGAAGTTGATCTTGTCAGGCTGCACAGGCTTCAGGAAACGCATCTCAACAATCCGTTTCCGGGCCTGAGGCCATTTGGCTTTGAAGAAAGCCATTTGTTTTTTGGCCGGGAGGGTCAGAGTGATGATATCCTTGAAAAATTATCTGAGAACCGTTTCACGGCCGTTATTGGAGCCTCAGGATCCGGCAAATCATCCCTCATGTTTTGCGGATTGCTCCCTGTCATGTATGGGGGATTTATGGGACCGGCTGGATCCGAATGGCTTATTGTGACTGCCAGACCGGGAAATACTCCTATTGAAAATCTAGCCGAATCCATCCTCGATGTTTCCCCGGAATTTGAAAAACTTTCTGCAGAAGAAAAGGAAACTGAAAAACTGATCACAAATATCATACTTCGAAGCAGTTCCTATGGCCTTGTCGATGCGCTGAAACCCGTCATTCGAAACAGGAAGAAACAGGTAAACATTTTGCTTCTTATTGACCAGTTTGAGGAATTATTCCGTTATATAAAATCTTCAAACGATCCGGAAACAGCCAATACAGCCAGTGCTTTTGTGCATCTGATTTTAAAATCGGTTTACCAGTCGGAATTACCGGTTTATGCTGCCATTACAATGAGGTCCGATTTTATCGGGGAATGTGCCCAGTTCCCGGATCTTACACATGTTATAAATAAAAGCCATTATCTCATTCCCCAGATGACCCGTGAACAGCAGCGAATGGCCATCGAAGGACCCGTGGCCGTGGGAGGTGGAAAAATAACCAAAAGACTTGTACAGCAATTGCTTAACGATGTCGGGAATAATCCCGATCAATTGCCTATCCTGCAGCATGCATTGATGCGTACCTGGGAATATTGGCTGAATAACAGGGAGGAAAATGAACCCATTGATATTCGTCATTATGTGGCAATCGGCAAGCTCGATGAGGCTTTATCACAGCATGCGAATGAAACCTACGCTGAACTCGATAAAAAGGAACGTGATGTTTGTGAATTGATATTCAAGGCCCTGACCGAAAAAGGAAGAGAAAATTTCGGGATCAGACGTTCCGCTACCGTTGCCGAATTATGTTCAATCTCCGGTGTTTCCGAGTCGGAGGTAATAAATATTATTGAGAAGTTCAGAAAACCCGGCAGGTCTCTTCTGATGCCTCCTTCCAATATCCCGTTACGGGCAAACACTGTTGTGGAAATATCCCATGAAAGCCTGATGAGGATTTGGGACCGCCTTAAAAACTGGGTTGAAGAAGAGCATGAATCCGCACAAATGTACAGGCGATTGTCGGAAGCTGCCGCCATGTACCAGATCGGTCGTACCGGGCTATGGCGCCCTCCCGACCTGCAACTGGCATTGAATTGGCAGAAGAAACAGATACCTACAAGGTCATGGGCGCAGCGGTATAATCCCTTCTTTGAAAGGGCCATGCTCTTCCTCGAAACGAGTAAAACAGCATTTGAAAATGAGCAGAAGAGCAAGGAATTGTTGCAGAAGAATATGCTCAAGCGGACGCGTACCTTTGCCATTATGATGGGAATGTTGGCCGTGGTATCGATCATATTCTTTATTGTTGCCCTGTACAAAAAGATTGATGCTGACGATAAAGCTTTGCTGGCCGAAGAAAGGTTATACCAGGTCGGCAGGGAACAGGAACAGGCTTTGCTGGGAGCTGCACAGGCAAGATTTAAATCCAAACAAGCTGTAAAGCAACAGGATTATGCTGTCAGACAACGGCAAGCCGCTGTGTCGGCTCAACGGCTGGCGGAAGAACGGAGATTGGAAGCTATTAATCAGCAGAAAATTGCAGAAGCCCAGACTAAACTTGCTGTTCAGCGGCAAATCCTCGCTGATACGGCCAATGCAAGAGCCCAGCGTGCAAGAGAAATTGCAGAAGAAAACGAACAGCAGAAAAACAAATTATTATACCTGTCGACAGCACAGAATATGGCCCAGAAATCTCTTCAGGTAAATGATAATCAATTGGAAGGTTTGCTGGCCCAGCAGGCATATGTCTTCAATACAAAATATGAGGGTAACCCTTACGATAGATATATCTATGAAGGATTGTATTTTGCATTGAAATCCCTGACCAACGATTCTCTTTATGTTTTATTCGGACAAAGAGGCACGATAAGAAGTATTGCCGTTGCACCTGACGATAAAACTATTTACTCAGCGTCAACCGATGGGAAAATCTACAGGTGGCATATTGACGGACAGGATTATACACGGCAGGTATTACTGGATCTGTCGAAGAACAGGATGGGAAGCCTCGTAATTAAAATCACCTCTGACGGGCACTGGCTCATTGTCGGAACGAATGACCTTGTATCGAATGCTGGAATGATCTATTGTTTGGATCTTAAGAAACCGGATTCAAAACCGATCCGAATATCGGGTCATGAAGGAAGCGTGACGGATATTATCATCCTGCCGAAAGATCAGAATTTCATATCACTGGGGACAGACAAGACTTTGAGATTGGATGACTTTGCCAATAGCCTGTTATTGAAAAAATTTGATCGGACCTACAGCAGGATGGCATTGAGTCCCGATGGAAAATATCTGGCCCTCGCTGCCAGGGATGAAGGACGACTTATTATACTTGATACCAAAAACGTAGATAAGGAGTATACAATCATTGATAATGGACCGATAATAAGTTCCCTTGCTTTCAACCCGAAAAAGAATCTGCTGGCATTCGGTGATGTAAACGGGAAGATCCGGTTACTCGATCTTTCCGGCGGACCTGAGTCGTATTCATACCTGCCGGAACTTTCAGGACAAAATGCTGAAACCGTAATTAATGACCTGGCCTTCAGCAGGGATGGTAAATTCCTTGCTTCCGGTGAATCGGGTGGTATCGTCCATATTTGGACCATGGAAAACCTCGATAACCTGCCTATGGTCATGCGTGATAATGGAGCTAATGTAAGAAGTGTTAATTTTGCACCGGATGGGAATTTTCTTTATGCGGGATGTGAAAACGGGAATATAAAGATATGGCCTGTTCATGCCGAATCATATGCTGACCAGCTTTATGGTAAATTGAAAAGAAATATTACTAAAGAAGAATGGCTGCGGTATGTGGCTAGGAACATTCCATATGAAGAGACCGTCAATATTAACGTGCCTTAATTACCTGGAATATCAAGAAGGGGTATGATAATCAACAAATACAGCCATTTTTCGGTATCTGTTTTATTGGCAATTTTTATCTATTCAGGCAGGCCATTAAAAGCCCAGGTATCCTGTACACAGAACCTGACGGCCGCCAGGGCCCTGTTTAACAGTGGACGATATTATGATATCCAGGGTACCCTTCAGAATTGCCTCGTAAGCGGCTTTTCAAAACAGGAAAGAATAGAGGCTTTGCGGTTATTATCCATATCCTACCTTTACCTCGATAAATACCCCAGTGCCGACTCAGCCTACCTGTTGTTATTGAAAACCAGCCCGGAATACAGGGCAAATGCCCAATCGGATCCCCCGGATTATGTTTACCTGGATGAGAGCTTCAGGCATAAACCGGTTTATAAATGGGCAATTAATGGGGGACTGAATTTGGTTTTTCCAAGAATTCTGTACCAGTATTCGGTAAGCGGTAGTACAAATTCAATTTATTCTCATAATAAACAGGTTGGATTTAATTTTGGGGCTTCTCTTGAAAAGGATATCACCGGAAAAATTTCCGCAGGAATAGAAGGCCAGTTTCAATACAGCAAGTGCAGATATAATTATTCATCCATATCTTCCCGGGAGCTTGACAGCTTATCAGTGGCTAACTATGGAAATTTAGAACTAATATCAACCTGGATCAATTTCCCTGTTTATATAAAATATAAGTTTGGTGATCACCGTATTCGACGCTATATTTTAGGAGGAGGTGAGTTGAATTTATTAATGAGTGCCAATTATGCTGCAAAAACGGGTGGGGGCAGAGATATCAGTTCAACAAATTATATGATTAATCCGCATTATAATTTTCTGAATTATTCAGGCTTTCTGGGATTCGGATTGTCGTATAAGTCCAAAAGCATCTCGTCATTTGCAATTGAATTTAAATATGCCTCCGGGTTATCAGATATTGTTAATGGACATCAACGGTATGGAACCTTGGGAAATGATCGGTATCAGTCAAATATCATATACTATGATATGTTGGATCTGACATCCCCGCAGAGAATGGATAAGTTTATGATTACGATTAAATATATCCATCCTGTATATAAACCTAAAAAGCTTGAATAGAATATATAAATTAAAATGACCAGAACCCCTCTTAAATATATTTTAATCCTTCTCTTTCCGCTTTGCTGGTCTTGCAATTCTCTTGTTCATTTTGATCCCATGTATCAGAAGACTTTCATTAAACTCTATGGGGGTGAATATATCAATAATGCAGTTGATTTTTTAGATTTAAAAGATGGAGGTTTCGTAATTGTTGGTTATTTAAAAACTACACCGGCAGCCAATGAGGATATTTTATTTATCAGAACAGACAGTCTCGGAAATGTAGTGATTCAAAAAAAATTAGGTGACCCGTCATTAAATGAAGAACCGATAAGGATATTGTCAATAAATAATGAGAAGGAATTCATAATAGCTTACAATGTCGTTTCAGGAAATACTAATACAGGATTTTTGTTACATATTAATGAGAACGGAGAAGTACTCAATCAATCTCAGCCATTTACTAATTATGTATTCAACGATATGACAGTAAGTAGTGATGATAATAATTTGTTTGTTACAGGCATATATAATGGGATCAACATATGTTTATTGAATTTATCTGTCCAGGACTTTTCGGCCGTTTATGTCAATAATACTACCAACGGTATTGGCCAAATAATAGAATTAAATTCAAGAGATAAATCTAAGTATAATAATCTTGGCGTTGATAAAAATGGATATATTTCAATGCATGTTTTGGATCAACAATTTAATGATTTTCTCGATGTAAATGGAAATATTGGTTATTATTCTTCTGTACCAGTTGGATTAAACCAGGAGGATCCATCGGATTATTACTATATTTTAGGTTATAATTCCTCCGATTTTCCAGCGGATTCGGTAGGCCCCTTTGTTACTTCGGTTGCAAAGCCGGCATCTTTAACAGTCCCTAACCAATACGTTAATGTAAAATCTAATTATTTTTTGCCTGCCATTAATACTACCTATACTGATATATCAAATATTATACCCTGCGGATTACTAAAATTTAGAGTAGTTAACAATAAGGGAGATGTTTTTAATAATTTTTTGTTGCTGGGCTCTGAATCCAATGGTTCCTCCACCGATGCTATTCGATTACTTGAACTGGATGCTGATTTTAAAATTGTAAAAAATTTATACTTTGGTACAGGCGCCGTAGGGGATAAAGCAATTAAAATGAAAGTACTGCCGGATAATAGCGTAGTTTTCCTCGCAACTGTGAATTATCAGGTTGGTCAACCTTACTCTAAAATCGCCTTATATAAACTGAATTCAGACCTGAATCTCGATTATTGAGGCAAATTCCCTGTTTTTTGTAATTATTAAATAAATATTTGTACTATTTGCAGAATTATTTTTAATTTGTAAAGGTTACTTTATCCTCAGAAAGAATATTTAAATATAAGTTTTTACCACATTACAGAGCAGTTTTTGACAAAATTTTACAAAAGGCTTAAAAATGGGGGAAGGGTTTCATTTATAGCCCTTTTATTATTCTTTTGTCTTTTTCAACCGGTATCTGCTCAATGGCTTTCCGGTTATAATTACCGTAAAACAATCACCATCCCGGCTGCAAGTATTACGCCTAATGGGTCAAATCCCCTTACTAATTTCCCGGTATTTATCGATCTCTCCGGTGATGCGGATATTATGGCCCATGCATTAAATGCTTCCGGATTTGACATAAAATTCACGGATTCGGACGGAACTACGGTCCTGAATCATGAGATCTTTACAAAAAATAAAAATACTTACCAGGCTTTTGTGGAAGTAACCCTTCCGGCATCGGGAAGCAAGACCATTTATGTATATTATGGAAATTCAGGTGTTTCAACTGACCCTTCTACCTCAAGCACCTGGAATTCCGATTATAAGGGAGTCCTTCATTTGCAGGAATCCGGGAATGGCACCACGGATGAATATAAAGATGCCACCTCCAATGGAAAAAGCGGAACAGGCGGAGGTGACCCTGGTTCTGGAAATTCATCCCAGACACCTACAAGGGTTGCAGGTAAATTTGGTTATGCTCAGAGTTTTAGTGCTTCCAGTAGTGACTTAATACGTCAGGAACCAATTGTTGACGGCTCCTGGACTATGGTAACAGTTGAAGCCTGGGTCAATGTCACAACTTCCGGAAATTCCAGGATATATGGCAAATCATGGGGCTCAAGTTCAGGAACCGAAACCTGGGTGCTACTTTCCGCAACACCTCCGAACAAAGCTACAGTTCAGGCATCTACCGATCTTACCAATTCCGTATCACCGGCTCCTTACAGTTTTTCAACAGGTTCCTGGTTTCAAATGGTGGGTACCTATGATGCTTCCAGCGATACTTTAAAATTATATATTAACGGATCCTTACATAATAAGGCGTATCTGAATGGCAATTTTTTTAAAATAGCATCTGATGAATTGCCAACTTTGGGAGCTTATTGGAATTCTGGAGGAGGTGATTTTTTTGACGGATTAATTCAGGAAGCAAGGGTGTCGGATATCGCCAGGTCCGCAGGTTGGATAAAAACTGAATATACTAACTTAAATAATCCGACAGGCTTTATAAGTAAGGGTTCTGAAGAATGTCGTCCCAATGCGAATCTGACGGTCAGCGCCCAGTTGTCAACAGTGTGTTCGGGTTCCTCCACTTATATTCTTGTTAATAATTCTGAAACCTTTGTCAGCTACCAGCTTCGCAATAATTCCGGTAATTCGAATATCGGATCTCCTCTTACGGGAACAGGAAGCGCTATTTCATTAAATACCGGTAGCCTGACAATAAATCCTACGGTTTTTAATGTACTGGCTACTGATATAAATAGTGGCTGCAGTAAGCAAT
>JBJKSY010000547.1:0-3452 GCA_046703645.1 Cyclobacteriaceae bacterium | reverse complement strand
GGAGCCGGCCGGTACGGGGTACACCTGAACCTGCTTGCATTCGGGATCCTGATCTCTCCCTTGAATCATATACTCGGTATTTTATTCAATATGTTCAGCCGGAAAAATGAATACGAGGCCGATGCTTTTGCTGCCCGGTCTTTCAGGAGCCAGCCGCTTCAGACTGCCCTGAAAAAATTATCCGTGGACAACCTGGGGAACCTGACACCCCATCCCGCCTATGTGTTTTTCAATTATTCACACCCGCCGCTGCTGGCCCGCCTGAATGCCCTTGAAAAATATGCATGATTTGATCGCTATGAATGGAATGCATGTCTTATCAAAGGCAACAGATCATTTTAGCTGACTTTTTATTTATTTGATATAAAAATTTTATTGGTTTGCATCCTGAAACTTTTCAAATGATTTTTCATTTTCATGGTTAAGGATATTTTTTAAGTTGCCGGATAAATGTCAAAAGGTGATCTTCGACAAGCCTGGGAAAGTTTTTTGCTTGCCTATCCCGTAATGCTGAGCCAGTTGGGCCAGGTATCTGTAGGTGTTGCAGACAGTATCATGGTCGGAAGGGTGGGGAAAGAGTCATTGGCAGGGGCTTCACTCGGGAACAGCATTTTTGTATTGTTCATGACCTTCGGCATCGGCATTTCCTACGGGATCACTCCCCTGATCGCGCAGGCCGACGGGGAAGGTAAACGGGGAAAAATTTCCGGTTTACTTAAGAACGGGTTATTTATAAATACTCTGACAGGTATAGCGCTTCTATGCCTCTTAATCCCGGTGACCTATCTCACAGGATACCTGAATGAACCTGAGAATGTGGTAATACTCACCAGGCCCTATTTACTCGTTATCTCGGTTTCAATCCTGCCTTTTATGATCTTCCAGGCATTCCGCCAGTTTGCCGAAGGCCTTACCCTGACCCGTCAGTCGATGACGGTAACTATTATCGGAAACCTTCTGAACATAGGATTAAATTACCTGCTTATCTACGGCAAGTTGGGGCTGCCTGCTTTGGGACTTTTAGGTGCCGGGATAGCGACACTTTCTTCCAGGTGTTTTATGGCGCTGGCTATGGGCGGATATGTCATTGTCGCTGAAAGGTTCAAAGTATATCGCAGCCTGTATCCCAAACAGACTGTTAACCGCAGGACCATCCGCCGGGTATTGAATATCGGTCTTCCTTCGGGAATGCAATTTATTTTCGAGGTCGGGGCATTCAGCGTTGCTGCCATAATGATGGGGTGGCTTGGAACTGTTTCTCTTGCGGCTCACCAGATTGCCCTTAACCTGGCATCGCTGACCTATATGCTTGCGACCGGAATAGCGGCAGCCACCACTATCCGGGTGGCGAATCAATCCGGCCGGAAAAATTATAAAATGGTGAGGAAAGTCGGCTATATAGGTTTTATCATGAGCGGTACTTTTATGGGAGTGAATGCTCTTTTAATGATTGCAGGCAGGCATTTTCTTCCCTCCCTGTATATCCGAGACCCCGGTGTAATACAGTTGGCTTCCGTATTGATAGGCATTGCTGCATTATTCCAGCTTTCTGACGGAATCCAGGTAGTCGGACTGGGCGCTCTCAGGGGGATTTCGGATGTTAAGATCCCCACGTTTATTACCCTGGTTGCGTATTGGATACTTGCATTGCCTGTAGGATATATTTCGGGGATCATGCTTGGTATGGGACCCAGAGGGATATGGTGGGGTCTCTGGACAGGTCTTACAACGGCGGCAATCCTATTGTTCCTTCGATTCAACCGGATCAGCAGGATCAGGATTGAGGAATTAACGGAATCAGGGACCCTGTCTGCCGCCTGATCCAATCAAAATACAAGCCCGGTTCAGGTACGGGCATTCTTTAACCGGGACAATCGTTGAAAATGAAACAATTTTGGAAGAAAATTCATATTATTAGGGCATAAACACTAAAACGCATGGGTGGCTTTTTTTTCTGGAAAGGCTGGAGCAGGAACAGCAGGATTTTTATGACGGTTTTCTTTGTATTCTTCCTGGTAACTGCTGCTTATCTGGTTTATGGATATTTCTACGGATTATCGGATATAATCAAATGGGAGACCCAGAATAAACTCGTTCCGGTTGCCTGTAATACTCTCTCCTATGAATCCGGTCCGCTCAGGATGTGGATGCCGGTAGACCAATATCTTATATTCCAGTATTTTGAGGGTTCAATTCTTAAGATCAATCCAATATTCTGGACCGTTTACCTGGTAATGCTTGTAATGGCCATCATCATGATCCTGACCGTCATTTCCACCCTGCCGAAATTCTGGTTTTACGGAGCCATGGGGGCTTTTATCGGATTTATCGTATTGCTTCAGCCTGATCATGTTCTTCTTTTCAATGAATCCAACAGGGCCACGAGTATAATCATTTTCAGTATCTATCTTACCATCAGCTATATCTTCAGGGAATTCAAACCTGACTGGTCATTGTCCAGGAGGTTTATGATCTATGCTGCGGCAACCCTTGTAACCGGGATCATTATATATTTTTACGCAGGAGTGAAGCATCCTTTTTCGTACCTGGTAAGTTATGGGATCGGGGGTCCCTTGCTGGTATCCGTTATCTTTATAATGACCATTTCGCAGGAGATCATTTTTACAATATTTTATATTTCATCCGGAACCTCAAGGACCGGTTCTTCGAGGAGCCTTCTGCATTTCACCCTTATGACCCTCATTTATCTTTTTTATGTATTCATTACTTTTCTTCATAATGAGGAAAGGATACACTGGAACCTTGTCTACCTGAATCCTGTCATATTATTGATCATCAGTACTGTTGCCGGTTTCTGGTGGCTCAGGCGCCGTGAAAGCCTGTATGCTGAAATCCTTCCTTTCAAACCGAAAGCCGCCCTGCTTTTCCTTGCATTTGCCGCGCTTACTTTTGCCACCTACGGGTTTATTTTTTCCGTTGGAAATGATCCTGTTGCGGAGACCTTTGAAGATGCGATAATCTTCGGACAGATTGGTTTCGGCAGCATGTTCTTTATGTACCTCATCGCCAATTTCGGTCATATGATGGCCAAGGGAATAAACGTAGTTCCGGTAGCTTATAAAAGCAGGACCATTCCCTTTTATATTTTCAGGGTAGCAGGACTCCTGGTCGCAGGATTCATGTTATACCAGTCCGGCTATTTCCCCTATCTCCAGGCCCGGGCAGGTTATTATAACCTCGTTGGCGATTTGTTCTGGCAAAACAATGATCCTTCCCTTGCCTTGGTTTATTATGAGCGTGCGAGCAATTATGAATACCAGTATCACCGGTCGAACTATGCCCTTGCTTCCATCGCACGCCTTCAGAAAGACAAGGCCGAAGAGATCTATTACCTTGAAAATGCGAACCTGAAAAAACCATCACCTTATTCCTATATTAATGTGAGTGACCGGCTGCTGGAAAATGATCAGTATTTTGAAGGAATGTTCAAG
>JBJKSY010000546.1:0-3890 GCA_046703645.1 Cyclobacteriaceae bacterium | reverse complement strand
GAAGGCTGCTTATTCATGAAATCCACCGGGATTATCACCTTAAAGCTGAAATTCCTGCCCATGTTGAATACCCCCATTCTTCCGGTTACGTTATTCACATCGGTGTATTTCAGCCGGTTCAGGTGGTTCTGGTATGCCACGTTGGTCAGGTTCTCGATATCAAAATAAAGTGAGAACAGGGTTTTGTTTCCTGATATGAAATCCCCTCCCAATCCGAAATCAAGAAGCGTATATCCCGGGGTAGGCGTTTCCGTGTTGTAGGCCGAATAAACACGGTTCTGGGCAAAATAATCGGCCAGGTCCAGTTTCACATAGGCATTCCGCATGAAACCGCCCCAGTGATGGATATCGAACCGGAGTCCGGATTGCCACCTGGGGGCCGGCGTGAAGGGTAGATGCTTCGTGGAATCAGGCTGGTTCCGCTGGATTGTATTTACATAGGAAAATGAATTTTCGAAATGGATCCAGTCGAAAGGATGGGGATGAATATCGAGCCGGGCTTCCCCGCCGTATAAATGAGCATTCCCGGCATGGTATTCGAAAGTCTGGAAACCTTCCCGGATGGAGTCCCCGCCGTTGACACTGCTGAGCTTGGAGAGAAAAATAAAATTATTGATCTCATTGTCGAACAGGTCAAGTTCGCCGGATACATGGTGCGTATTAAAACCCAGGCCGTAATCGAACTGCCAGCTTCCTTCGGCTTTCAGGTCAGGGTTGCCGATCTCATAACGGATGGTCCCTTCATGCACCCCGTTGGCTCCCAGCTCCGCAATGTTGGGAGCACGGAACCCGCGGGAAATATTGAATTTGGTTACAACGGTCTGCGACAGGTCATAGGCAATTCCGATGCTTCCTGAAAATCCGTCAAAATTGGTCTTGAATCCCTTGAATCTTTCAGTGGCTCCCGGAGCGCCCGGTGATGTCTTCACCCCATTGGTATCGAGATACAGGGCATCGACATTTTCATTGCGGAAATCATACCGTATCCCCCCGCTGATGTCGAATTTATCATATGTCTTTTTCAGCGTTGTAAAGAACCCGGATTCAAAAAGGTTGTAGGCCGGGATCAGGTATTCTATTCCCTTATTCAGGGAAGATTGCTTCATGCCGTTTAGCCCCGCCGACACATCGAAATTATTTTTTTCCGGGAAATTATATAGGACATTATAAGTGAATGTATTCAGTAAAAAGAACAGGCCGTATTGACCGGGATGAAGGATATCGGCATATTCCTGTCGCTGGTTCTGCTGGAAGCCGAAAATGGTTTTCAGGTTTCCCTGGCCGAGAATGAAATTATTATTCAATACGGCCTGGTAATGGTGTATCTTCTGGTAAGGGGTGACCGGCATATAGGACTTGAAATCCGATTCAGTTGCAATCTGTGAGCCTTCGATAGGCATTTGGGTCATCCTGTCGGGGAGGATTATTGGTTTTATAAATTGACCTGTGGCGCTGTCACGGTTACCTTCAATAATTCCCGGGGTAAGGTTATAAGTGCTCAGAATAAGATGGGCATATCCCCAGTTCTTGTTCAGCCCGAACATCCCGTTCGCTGCATTTTCACGGAAGCCTGAATTAAATACATAACCGTCGTATTTGTTGCTATAGGCATGTGCGATCTTGTTGCTGTAACGGGCATCCCAGACAATCCCGTTCCGGTTCCCGGTAAAATCGGCCGAATACCCCAAAAGGCCGTTATTGGATTGGTAATTGCCTTCAATACTTCCATTGACCTGTCCGTCGGGAGGCGCCGGAGCGGAGATCATATTAATGACCCCGGCCATGGCATCCGACCCGTAGGCGAGGCTGGCGGGTCCCTTGATCACTTCCACATTATGGACGGAGGCTTCATCTATTTCAATTCCGTGTTCATCACCCCATTGCTGGCCTTCCTGGCGGATCCCGTCATTCACCACCACGACGCGGTTATAACCCAGTCCCCGGATCACGGGTTTGGATATTCCGGGGCCGGTGGTAATTTCGGAGATCCCCGGTTGTTTGGCAATCGCATCGATAATGTTAGTTGACGCACTTTGCTGGAGGGTCCGGTTCTTGATCACTGTTACCGGGTTGGGGGTCCTTCGCAGTTCCGTGGCTCTGGAGGTCCCGGTTACAACCACCTCGTTCATTTCGAGGGCTGAAGTTTCGAGCGAGAAGTTCTGTGTCTTCACCTGGGTCAGGTCGACAGTCTGAAGAATGTTCTTGTACCCTACAAAGCTCACCTGTATCAGGACCTTGGTGGCCGGAAGATTTGTAATGGAGTAATTACCGTTTATATCCGTGACTCCGCCGGTCTTCAGATCCGGGATGTACACATAAACCCCGGGAATGGGTTCGCCCGTCGCTTTATCGGTAACCTTCCCCGAGAGGGTAGTTTTATCGGGTTCAGAATCCTTGCTGAAGCCTGTCATTACAAAACTCTGGAGAAACAGTACGGTTAAAAGATATATAATAATTTTATTTTTCATTTTTTTTATCGGGATCTCTGGCGTTACGCCAATCTCCGGAATAAGGTTTTAATGAAATTAATAACTTAATGATTTGCCGGTCAATACGGTCAGGAGAAGGGAGGCGCCCTGTGAGAAAAGAAAATAAATGATGAATGATAGGTTGATTCGAAAACGGGCATGGGATGAAAGATCTCCCCGTGCTTTATGAAGCTGATAATGGTAATGTCCTCAGAAATCACATTCCGGAGATCGAACTGGCAGATCACACAGGGCTTATATCCTTTAGAGAAGAATTTATCATGGGAAGAGTGAGATAGCGGGTAGTCCTGGGCCGGGTGAAAATGCAAATCCTTGACGGTCAGAGGTGTGAGATACACCATCAGATGAAAGAACACAAGGAAGAAAATATTGCAGCTTTTACTGACCACAGAATTTTCCGGTTTGCCTGTAAAGATAGACCGATTAGGCAAGGATAATCAATAAAATTTCAAAATTCAGTTCTTTTACAGTTTTTAACCGTTTTTAGATTTTACGCTTTTGAGTATTTCATCAAGGTAGTCAGCCTGGATCTCCTGTATCTCCATAAGCCGGCGGTTCTGGTGAATGATCAGGTGATCCATTTTTTCATGCAGGAGTTTTATTTCAAGTTCCGCTTTAAGGTTGATCTTGTAATCGTGTTCGCCACGCATCCTGTCCTTTTGTTCCTGCCGGTTCTGGCTCATCATAATGATGGGAGCCTGTATAGCGGCTAAACATGAAAGGATAAGATTTAATAAAATGAAAGGGTAGGGGTCGAAGGGTCTGGTCGCCAGTATCCATACATTGACGAACATCCATGCCAGCAGGAAGCTGAAGAAAAATATAATGAAAGTGCAGCTTCCTCCGAATTCGGCAATATTGTCGGCTAAACGCTGCCCGAGGGTAAGTTTTTCCTCAATTTCGGGTTCTATGTTGACGGTAAGGATCTGGTTGTCGGTAATGGATTTTAACACTTCCTTTTCCAGGTCGTTGATCTCTTCGTTTTCCTTTGTGATGAGATGGACGAGATATTTCCGCCGGATATCATTCAGAGCATCCAGGCTGATATAACTTTCCGGTGTGAATTCCGGATGTTCCTGCTGAATAAAAGTAAGTATGCTTTCCCTGAGAAAATCGCCCCTCACACACTGGTCGGCATTATAAATTTTTTTATTTATTGCACATTGAACTTTTTTCATTGCTTTATTTTTTTCTTCCGTTTCAGGCAGGATATTCTGCTAAGTTATGGAATCAGGGGAAGTTTTGGAAGAAGGAAGAATGGTAGACTGGTAGACTGGTAGACTGGTAGACTGGTTGACTGGTTGACTGGTTCACTGGTTCACTGGTTCACTGGTAAACTGGTTGACTGGTAAACTGGTTGACTGGTTCACTGGTTCATTGGATCACTGGATCACTGGTGTC
>JBJKSY010000545.1:0-4281 GCA_046703645.1 Cyclobacteriaceae bacterium | reverse complement strand
TTCAGGTCCTTAATAACGCCTGTAATAATAAAATCGCCTAGGTCCTTTTCCTCTGATTCGATACCTATGCCAAGAACATCAAGTCGTCTGTCAACAAATGAGACTGTTTTCCCTAATGGATCATCATTCCCAAATAGCTTTTTAGCCATTGCTTCAGTAAGTACAAGACTATAGGGTTCCCTCAGGGCTGTCAAAGGATCTCCCTTGAGAAGGCTAAAATTAAAAATCTTGAAAAAATCCGAGCTGGCATAAAGTCCTGTTTGAGTGACAATATTCTGGTTATATCTAATATCTCCTCCAATAAATGGTTTTAATGTAACTACATCCTCAACCTGGGTGTAGGAATTCAATAATTCATCATTTAAAAAATAGGGCGAAGTTGCTGTCCACAGGTTATCTTTCGTGTGTTTCGATAATATGCGGTAAATCCTGTTTTTCAAGGGATGAAACTGATCATATTTTTTCTGATCAGCCAGCATGGAAATGACAAGCAGGCATGCCGACATACTTATGGCCAGGCCAAAAATATTAATGAGTGAGAAAAAACGGTGGCGCTGAATATTTCTAAGCGCTATCCTGATATAATTTTTGATCATATTAAAAAAATGTTGTTGTTATCCTTTTTCCCGTTAGATGGAATATGAATCTCTAAGGTTGCAGGTAATAACTAAAAAATATGCGGGATAATTCTGCCGCTTAGAAATTTATAACTGCCTTCATTACTCCATCATGGTAGCCGTCGACCAGGTCAAAAGCATCCTTGGTATGAGGAAAATCGTACCAATGAGTAGCCATGGATGAGACATTGACCTTGCCGCTTGCCATCAGGTCAAGGGCTTCCTGAACGCAATGAGCCTGCCTCCGGACATTTGTGAATGTGATCTCTTTCCTGCGCATTTTATCAATCTGAAAGTCGATCCTGTCTACTTCTGGAATACCGATCATCATGATCTTTCCTCCCGGTTTCACAATATCAATGGCATTATTCACCGCATCCTGCTGACCGCAACATTCAAATACGGCATCCAACTGAAGCGGTTCCTTTTCATTGATGCTGGTGACAACATCATCCTTATCAGGATTCCCGGTCCAGATTGCCCCGTTTTCATTGGCTATTTTCAGCCTGGCCCCTATTTTATCAGTTACATATATTTTTTCTGCCCCCATGGCAAGAGAAGGTAACATAACGCTCATTCCTATCGGGCCGAATCCAAGAATACCTATTTTAGCCCCTTGCATCGGTATTGATCTTTTAACAGCATAAACTCCAATAGCCAGAGGTTCTGAAATTGCTGCCTGTTCAAAACTCATGTGATCCGGAATCGGAAAACAATTTTCTTCCGGCATTACAATATAATCCGAGAGACAGCCATCCGCCTGACCCGGACAGCCTAGAAACCGGATGTTACGACAAGTATTAGGCCGACCCGATAAGCATTGGTCACACTTCCCGCAGGTAATTGCAGGTTCAATGGCTATCCGATCACCGGGCTTAACTTTTTTAACAGCTTTTCCTACTTCCATAACGGTGCCTCCGGATTCATGCCCTACCGGAAAAGGAAATTCAACTATCTGACTACCGATACGGCCTGTAGTATAATAATGAATATCGGAGCCGCACACGCCAACAGCCTCGAGCTTAATTATTACATCATAATCATTCTTGATAACAGGATCAGGCCAGGTCATCATTTCCATCCGGCGGATCCCCGTTAAGGCCATCGCTTTCATGATCGAAAATTGATTTATAATCCTGAAATTATCATTTATTAAGGTATAAAAGAATTTTTTCCAGGTTATATATTTCCCAACGAAATCTAATAAATGAGAAAGCCGGAAAAAGTTAACGTCTTGCAGTACTCAATTCGACCTTTCTCCTTTTTAACCTGAAGCTTAGAATTAACAGAATAACCGAAACGCCGGCGAGGAATGCAAATGATTTCTGATATCCAAGAACAGGGCTGGTATATGCTCCGATTATCCCGCCGATTATTGTAGCATTAATAATTTGCCCTATACTAATAAAAATGGTGATTACTGCCTGGCTGGCAGCTCTCTCGGTAGGAAGGGTTTCATTCAGCAAAATATACCTGAGTGCTGGTCCTGATAAAATAGAAAAAGCTAATCCCGTAAGTGCGCCGGCAATATAGAACATAATTTTTGATGTAATATCGGTCATCCCGATAAACATACCAGCCGTAATAAACACCAGTCCGATCATGATCACAATCCGGGTTCCGGTTTTATCTATTAACCTGCCGAATATGGGAGAGCCAATTGCTGATGCGACAACAAGGGGTATGATCATGAAGCTTGCCTTTGCAGGGGTCATGTGAAATATTTCCACAGCCAGTCTGGGAAGAAAAATAAAAAAAGCCTGGTAAAATCCGGTGCCCAGGGCCAGCAGTCCTGCTGTGGAAATCTGTTTCGATTTGAAATACCTAACGTTGAGTATTGGTTCTTTAGCATGCAGTTCATGATATATATTATAGATCATAAATACCAGTCCCAATATAAACAGAGTGAGTAATTTCCAGTTATCAAGGTTTGCTGAAAGATCTTTTGTATCTACCTGGTTTATGGCAAGTGTAAGAAATCCCAAAGATAATCCAAGGGTAGTGATCCCTAACCAGTCAATGAGTACCTTATCTTCAATTCTTTTCCTTGGAAGAACTCTTAAGGAAGCAATAAACAGTACTATGGCAATAGGAATATTTAGTAAAAATAAAACATGCCATTTAGTGAATGACAGCAATACTCCGGCTATGATGGGCCCTATAATAAATGCAATGCCGAATACTGCGCCTATAAGGCCTAACATCCTGCCTCTTTTTTCAGGCGGAAAAATATCGCCAATCACGGCAGCAGCAACCGGGAAAATACCGCTGGAACCAAATCCCTGTATGGCCCTGCCGAACAGCATAATTGAATAATCGTTTGATATAGCAACAATCAGGGATCCTGCCCCGAAGATGCCTATAGAAATTGCATAAATGGATGCCCTTCCATATATATCGGACAGTTTTGCAAATAATGATATCCCTAGCAGGTTGAATAAAATATACATCGTGAAAATCCAGCTTATCTGCTCAGGATCAATTTTAATTGTTTGCTCAATGGAAGGTATAGCAGGGCCAACGATTGAAATATCAAGGGCACCCATTAGGACCCCCAGAAACAACACAGTGATAATCTTTCTATGCTCCATCATTCAAATTCAGAGGTCCGAAAATACCCAATAAATCATTTAAGGCAAAAAAATAACGATCACATGCATAATATTGGCTGAGGAATTTGATTTTCAAAATATGCGATCATAATTAGATTTTATATTGCTTCCTGCTTCCCGAATTTATATGTACATTTAATTTTCTCCGGTAAAACACATGCAAATGCCTGACATATTTAAAGATTCTATCGTAAGTATCCTCCAATCGGTTTTTCTGATCAAAGAGATAGCAGTGTCTCCAAAATGGGATATTAATACGGAAGGATTCACTATACTCACTGACCAGTCATTTAAAGAGATTTATAAGAATCCGGCATTAACTGATGTAATTATGCATGTATGAAAACAATCTGTGCCCGGCATTGCCCCTGGCATTTATAGGTGTATGGTCCCCTGGCTTAATAACCAAGGGATTTTTTTGATATCGTTATCCTCAATATTGATCCCGCAAATTTAACAGATGATCAATGGACCCGATGGCACAGGGTTTAAAAAAAGCCTTATTTTTGTATAATAATTTAAACTTATGATTCGACCTGTCAAGATAGGCTTTCTTCAGCATAGTTGCAGCAACAAGCGAGAGGAAAACATACAAGGTGCCATTGAAAAAATTCGCAGGACTGCAGCGGAAGGTGCTAATATCATCTGCACCCAGGAATTTTTTTCCTCCCTCTATTTTTGCGATGAAGAAAATTACGATAATTTCAATCTCGCAGAACCCATTCCTGGACCATTGTCAGAACAACTTTCCTCTTTAGCCAAGGAATTAAACATAGTGCTCGTTGCCTCCCTCTTCGAGAAACGGACAGATGGAATATATCACAATACATCGATTGTAATTGATGCGGATGGGAGTTTACTTGGCAAATACAGGAAAAATCATATTCCTGATGATCCCGGGTACTATGAAAAATTCTACTTTACCCCGGGAGATACGGGATATAAGGTATTTAAAACAAAATTTGCCAAAATAGGTGTCCTCATATGCTGGGATCAATGGTATCCGGAAGCAGCACGTATTACCAGCCTTCTGGGAGCTGAAATATTAATTT
>JBJKSY010000544.1:0-1956 GCA_046703645.1 Cyclobacteriaceae bacterium | reverse complement strand
GAAGTAAATAAGAAATCGTTATTGATCAATAACCATGAACAGGTGCCTGCCGTCAAGGTCAGCCCGGCATTTGAGGATACCTGGAAAAGCTTTTCATTTATTCCAGATCATCCCGACCAATAGGTTTGCCTGTCTGCGCCATTCACAATTCGATGACAGATGATGGAGGGTGATCAGTGACCAGCGACAAGTGACAGGTGACCAGTCGGTAACAGTGAACATTAAATGAACGAATCTGAAATCATCAAATCAATAAATCAACAAATAAGTTTAGGGTGAACAGTGAACCAGTTAACAGTGAACAGTGAACAGTGAATATCAGCAAATAACAACCAATTTCTGCGATATCTGCGGAGTTGTTTCCTTAATTTATCCGATCTATGCATAAAGACGTAAGGCTTACTATAGTGACGAACTCCGCGATTTCTGCGGGAAACTTTAATCGGCGACAGGTAAAAAGTTAAAAGTGAATAGTAAACAGTGAACAGTGCGGCAATCAGGAAAAAAATCAGCAAATCAATAAATCAAAAAAAAAAAGTAAAGTGACGAGTGACTTGCGCGTCAGGATGTCTTGTCCTGAAAAATGAATAGCTGAATATGATTATCTTGGTGGACGAACAAAATGGAACCGGAAATGAATTCAGCCTTTAATGAAGTGATCGGCCGTGAAGGTACCGGCTGTGCCAAATATGATAACCGGAAACAAATATTCGGCAAAGAGGATGTCCTGCCTTTCTGGATTGCGGATATGGATTTCAGATCCCCCCAAATTGTGATCGATGAGCTTCAGAAACGGGTGGCACATGGAATTTACGGCTACCCGGTAATGCCTGACATTTACCTTGAGCCGGTAGTTTCATGGATAAACCGGAGGCATGGCTGGAAGATCATGCCGGAATGGATCTGTTTCAGCCCCGGGGTTGTTCCGGCTCTTTCTTTTTGCGTGCTTGCCTATACAAATCCCGGGGATGGAATTATTGTCCAGCCTCCTGTATATTTCCCTTTTTTCCGTACCATTGAAAGTCAGGGCCGGCGAAAGATAGACAACCCGTTAGCATTGGAAGGTAACAGGTATACTATGGATTTTGATCACCTTGAAAGCCTGGTCAGTAATGGAGCAAGGATGATATTTCTCTGCAACCCGCACAAACCGGGAGGGAGGGTGTGGAACCGGGAAGAACTGACCCGGTTAAGCAGGCTATGCATTGACAATGGCGTTGTAATTATTTCTGACGAAATTCATTCCGATCTTATTTACTCCGGTCATAAACATATACCGGTAGCTTCCCTTGATGACGGCGCAGCTTTTCAGACGATCACCTGCATGGCGCCCAGCAAGACCTTCAACCTGGCCGGCCTCGCCTCCTCTTTTGTGATCATTCCTGATGAGAATAAAAGAAAGATCTTCAGGAAATTGCTGGAGGATTACCACCTCCATCACGGAAATATATTCGGACTTGCAGCGATGAAGGCTGCGTATGAGAAAGGAGAAAGCTGGCTGCAGGAGCTTGTCGCTTACCTCGAAGCCAACAGGGATTTAATGGATAATTATATAAGTAGCGAAATTCCGGAACTTACAATGATGAAACCGGAGGCAACCTGCCTGGCCTGGATAAATTTCAGTCAACTGAATCTACGACGGAAAGAACTGAATGAATTCCTGATCAACCGGGCAGGAGTCGGGTTGAGCGATGGGCAGCTTTTCGGGAATGGGGGCGAAGGATTTCAACGATTTAATTTTGCCTGCCCCGGATCAATCCTGGGAAAAGGTCTTGAAAAATTAAAGTTTGCAGTAGATAAGAGACATACAACTTAAAACCGAAACGCGATCATCATCGGATTTCAATACTTGATCTTGTTGATATTTTTTGGATGCCTGCTGCTATTCCTTACAGGTTTATTCGATTTAAAACGATTGATATTTTTCTCCTTTTTCCTTGGAGGGGGTGCCGGTTT
>JBJKSY010000543.1:0-4040 GCA_046703645.1 Cyclobacteriaceae bacterium | reverse complement strand
AAATTGACCGAATAACACAAAATTTTAAACTATTGGAAATAATTCTCGATAAAAACTCTGCCACTGATGGCTTAATTAAAGTTACTTTAAAAGAGGCTGATTATCAACCCAAAGTGGAAGAAAAAGTCAAGGAATACAGCAGGAAAGCTCAAATTAAAGGATTCCGGCCGGGAAAGGTACCGCCTTCCCTGATCAGGAAAATGTATGGCAAATCCATTCTTATCGACGAGATAAATGAACTTTTATCCAAATCGGTCATTGATTATATAAAACAAAATGACATTAAAATTATAGGCGATCCCCTGCCTGTGGCTGAAAAAACAATGGCGATTGACTGGGATCATCAGAAGGATTTCGAATTCGAATATATGATCGGTCTGGTTGATCCTTTTACAATTGATTACCAAATGCCCATTGAAAGCTATAAGGTCGAGGTTGATGACGCCACCCTTGATGAAACCCTTGAAAGGCTGAAAAAGGAATATGGAAATTATTCCGAACCTGAACAATATGCGGAAGGAGACGATATTTTCGGAGAATGGAATGCGGAGGGATCTGAAGAAAAATCAGAAGTATGGCTCATACATGATCAGTTGACCGGGGAAGCGATAAAGAAATTAATTGGGGTTAAAAAGGATGAGACCCATAAGCTGGAAATTAAAAACCTGTTCAGGGAAGCTTCCGACCTGGCTAAAGCGCTTCGTAAATCAGAAGATGAGGTTAAGGAACTCTCCGGAAATTACGACCTGCTGGTAAAGCGGATTCACCGGATGGTTCCTGCCGAAGTGGATCAGGAATTTTTTGACATGGTACTGGGAAAGGAGACCGTTAAAACCGAAGAGGAATTCAAAACCAAGCTGAAAGAAACCGTCCAGAAAAATTATGATCATGAGGCTGATCATTACACCGATCACCGGATACAGGATAAGCTGCTTGAATCCACGGCAATCAATATTTCCGAGAATTTTTATAAAAAATGGATCATAGCCGCGAATAAGGGGGAAATAACCGAGGAGGATGTCAACAGGAATTATGATAACTATCTCAAGGAGCTGAAATGGTCGCTGATCTTTAATAAGGTAAGTGAAGATAATGGCATTAAAATAGAGCATGAAGATGTTGTTGGGAGGGCGAAAGACCTGATAAGGGCCCAGTTTGCCGCCTATGGACTTACGGGAGTCGATGAAAATCTTGATTCCATGACTGACAACTACCTCCGGGGAAAGGACGGTGAAAATTACTATTCCACCTACAACCGGGTCCGTTCAGAAAAGGTGATGGGCATTCTGAGGGAAAAGCTACGTATTAACAGGAAACCGATAAGTCCCACTGAATTTCTGAAGGAAGCCGAAAAAACAGAGAAGGCCTGAAAAAGTTAATATAACAGGGCAATTTTCATTTTAAGGCCGTTTTTTCTAATATTGATTTAAAATTATCCACCATGTTAAATAAAAAAGAGTTCAGAAAATTTGCCGTTCAGGGTCGCCGGATCAACGGACTGGCTTTCGACAGGCATGTTCAGATGATTGAAAATATGACAAGGTCGGTGATCGAAGAAAGACCGACAAATTTCCGTGAAATTGATGTTTTTTCAAGGCTTATCATGGACAGGATCATATTCCTGGGCCTACCGGTTGATGATAATATTGCCAATATAATCACCGCACAATTGTTGTTCCTGGAATCAGCCGATGCAAAAAAAGACATTTTATTGTATATTAACAGCCCGGGAGGCTCCGTTTATGCCGGTTTGGGGATATATGATACCATGCAACTGGTAACACCCGATGTTGCTACGATTTGCACAGGTCTGGCCGCCTCGATGGCTGCTGTTTTATTAGCCGGTGGAGCCAAAGATAAACGCTCGGCACTTCCTCATTCCAGGATCATGATCCATCAGCCCATGAGTGGCATGCAGGGACCGGCGTCGGATATGGAAATTTCATTGAAGCAAACCCTTTCGGTAAAAAAGGATTTGTATGATATAATTGCCAGACATAGCGGTAAAACGTATAATCAGATAGAAAAGGATTCCGACCGTGATTTCTGGATGAAGGCTGATGATGCAAAGGAATACGGCATCATCGACGAGGTTCTTGAGAAAAGACCCAAATAAATTTAAATGGCACAAATAACCTGCTCATTCTGCGGACGAAGCAAAAAAGATGTGGACCTGATGGTATCGGGGATCAATTCCCACATTTGCAATTTTTGCATTGACCAGGCTTACCAGATCATGCTCGAGGAAAAGAAGATCAAGGAGGACAGCCAGAAACCCTCCTTTAATCTCGTGACCCCCGAAGCCATGAAAAAGTACCTCGATCAGTACGTGATCGGACAGGATGATGCCAAAAGGGTGATTTGCGTTGCCGTTTACAACCATTACAAAAGGCTGATACAGCCTAAGGTCGAAGCCGATGATATCGTGATCGAAAAATCCAATATCATCATGGTGGGGGAAACGGGAACAGGGAAAACCTACCTGGCCCGCACACTCGCAAGCATGCTCCAGGTTCCGTTCTGTATTGCCGATGCCACCGCCCTTACGGAAGCGGGTTATGTGGGTGAAGATGTGGAAAGCATACTTACCCGGCTGCTTCAGGCATCCAATTACGATGTGGAAGCCGCTGAACGGGGAATTGTATACATTGACGAGATCGATAAAATAGCGAGAAAATCCGACAATCCTTCTATTACCAGGGATGTCAGCGGTGAAGGCGTTCAGCAGGCGCTTCTTAAAATGCTGGAAGGCACACGGGTAAATGTGCCTCCCCAGGGAGGGAGAAAGCACCCTGACCAGAAGATGATCGTCGTCAATACGGAGAATATTCTCTTTATCTGCGGAGGTGCTTTTGAAGGCCTTGACCGTATCGTTGCTCGCAGGGTCCAGACCAGGCCGGTTGGATTTACTTCCAAAACAGACCATAAAGTGCAGGCAGATATCGATAAAATAAATATTCTGCAATATGTCAATGCGCTCGATTTAAAATCCTTCGGGCTGATCCCCGAACTCATCGGCAGGCTGCCGGTCCTCACTTACCTGGAGCCTCTTAATAAGGATACCCTGAAACAGATTCTTCTCGATCCCAAGAATTCCCTGATAAAACAATACCAGAAATTATTTGAAATGGAAGGGATTCGTCTTGACTTCCAGCCGGAGACCATCGATTACATCGTTGATAAGGCCGTGGAATTCAAATTAGGGGCCAGGGGACTGCGTTCCATCTGCGAGGCGATCATCACCGATGCCATGTTCGAACTCCCGTCGCAAAAAGATATTAAGGAATTTTCGGTTTCTCTCGAATACGCCATGGAGAAGTTTAACCGGTCGAGGCTGAAAAAACTGAAGGTAGCCTGAAGAATTGCCCGGCCATTCCCGATCTTTTTTCCCAGCTAAAAGTCGAAATACCTGATGAAGTAAAAACCCGACCTTTTTATAAGGTAATTGCATTTTATTTTAACTACCTGTAAACCAGTTTATTATAAATTTATTTCTAAATAGACTGTCAATGGACGTAATCAGATAATCCCAAGATATTTTAAATGAACCCACCGGTGTCAGTTCATTAAATGTCCCGTAGGGACAAGATATTGGTAGTATAAATAGGAACAATTTCGAAGAATCCCGTAGGGATGATATATTAAAACCGAATTTGAGAATATATTGATCGTTATAACCTACCCACAAATTTTATTGCAAACACAACCCGGATATGAGTCTGGTATAGGTATTAGGCATAGCAGTTGAATATTTCGTCCCTATGGGACTTTACATTCCGTTAAGAATATAGCTAACAATTTCTTTTCCCTACAGGACAGTAAATACAGGCCTTAATCGATAAACTATCTCTTTAAATACCCGGTCATGAGTTCTGCCGTCTTGTCAGAGGCGATGGTATTTCCCAGTTTCTCAGCCACCTGATCATAGCCTTCAAGGATCTTCTCTCTCGGCTCTCCTTCATGGATCACTTTCTCAAATTCCCTGATCAGGGCAGCTTCAGTCAGGTTCTCCTGGATGAGTTCTTTAACAATCTCTCTTC
>JBJKSY010000542.1:0-9624 GCA_046703645.1 Cyclobacteriaceae bacterium | reverse complement strand
ATGACCATCAGGACGGGTATCGGGGCCGGGATCGTGCTTAACAGAAAGATCTTCAGGGGGCAGACGGGTACGGCAGGAGAGATCGGTCATACCATTGTGGATGCCCACAGTAAAAGGAAATGTACCTGCGGAAATTACGGATGCCTTATGACCTGTGCCTGCGGGCTGGCGCTGCCCGGAATGTTCCGTGAAAGGATAGAAGGAGGAATGGTAACCCGGTTAGCCCTGGCAGAAGATTTCAATTATGACCTGGTCGACGGGCACCTGATAAAGCAGGGTCTCGATATGGGTGACCCGGTTTCCTTGGATGTAATGAACGAATGTTCCGATTTTACTGGCATCGCCTTGTATAACTTATTTCAGACTTTCAATCCTCCTGTTATTGTACTGGGAGGAGGACTGACCTCATGGGGTGATATTTATTTATCGGGGGTAAGATCAAAATTCGATGAGCTGGCTCGGGATATGTTGTTCGACCCTGTAAGAATCGTAGTATCGGAATTGGGTTGTGATGCGGGACTTATCGGGGCGGCTTCCTTAATACATGAATAATTTATGAATGAACGGCAGAACAGGTTATTGGATTTGCTTTCTCCCGATGAAAAACGATCCGTCAGGGAACTTTCCTCCTTGCTGAAGGTCTCTGAAGTAACGATCCGCCAGGATCTCAATTTCCTGGAAGGGAAGGGGATGTTGCGTCGCGTGCACGGAGCCGCCGTGTTGAATGATGCTGATGACCTGGCTGTAAGAATGGGCATGAATTACCAGGCCAAGCTCAGCATTGCCAGGAAAGCCGCCACCTTTATAAATGACGGGGAGACTGTACTGATAGAATCCGGTTCCGTGAATGCTTTGCTGGCAACAGAACTTGGAAAGTCGGGAAAGGTAGTCATTCTTACTACAAATATTTTTATTGCCCGGCAGTTCCGGGATATACCCCGGGCAAGAATCATTTTATTGGGAGGGATCTACCAGCATGAAAGTGAAAGCATGGTGGGTATGCTTACCAAGGCGGGTATTGATATGCTGAATTTTTCGAAGGCATTCCTGGGCATTGACGGGTATGAGGAATCGGCGGGATTTACTTCCCGCGATATGCTTCGTGCAGAGATATCTTCCTACATTATTAAAAAAAGCCCGGAAACTTTTATCCTGACCGATTCCACAAAATTCGGCAAAAAAGAATTGGCCCTTATAGCCAAACCTGAGGAAATAACTCATCTTATAACTGACAATGATTTAGACCAAAAATATTTAAAGATCCTTCAGGACAAAGGACTGGACGTGGTCCTTGTCGGGTAAATTTTTACTTGAAATTACCTTTCTTGGGGAATATAAAGTATTGTTACAACGATCCCGGGTTGAATATAACGATTCATATTTTCAATGAGCCGGCAAGAATATATCATCCCTACGGGATTTTTTGGAATGATATTTTTTAATTCTACCAATATCAAGTCCCTACGGGACAAATAGCAGATATTGACCAGGACATTTCATGGTATTTTAACTTGATGATCACCAATAGATCCTAATGATCTATCCGGACTTATTTTTATAAAAGATTTTTACCGCCCATCAGATATTGGATAGATTTAATATCACTATAAATACATTAATAATTCTTATTGTCCTGTAGGGACGGAATATTCAATCGTCACGCATGATATAATTATCCCAATCCATATTTACTGTGCATTCATAATTAAATAATGGTCGGAATTAATCAGAAATTGTCGGGAAGACAAATTATAAAAATATAATTGGCATTATACGGAACAATTATCATTAATTTTTGATTATTAATGGAATGCCTGATCATGTAAAAATATTTTCGACGAGCCAGGCTGAACAAATCTCCCCCAGGGGATTTATTGTAATTGTTATCCATAAAACCAAATTATAAAACCAGGAAAACATGAAGAACTTAAAGTCGAAAACAGTACTTGTCACGGGGGCATCCTCCGGAATCGGGAAAGCCTTTGCTTTTCAGTTTGCCGCGATGGGCGCAAACCTCGTGATCGTGGCCCGCTCCGAAAATGAATTGAATGAGGTTGCCGATACCGTCAGGTCGCAATATGGCGTTGATTGTCATACGATCGTTTTGGATCTATCAAGCGAAAATGCCGCGATGAATCTATTTGGGAAAACCCGGTCATTGAACCTCGGTGTGGATGTGTTGGTGAACAATGCAGGGGTTGGCGCCATCGGGAAATTTGAGGATTATGACCTGAAAAGATATAATGCCCTCCTGCAATTGAACATATATTCACTGACGGAACTGTGCTGGTTATACCTGCCCGCCATGAGAGCGAAAAATTTCGGCGGGATAATTAATGTTGCTTCCACTGCATCCTTCCTGCCGCTTCCATACGTGGCGGTGTATGCGGCTTCCAAAAGTTATGTACTGAGTTTTTCTGAATCACTGTTCGGCGAGCTGTTAGGCACGGATGTTACCGTTACCTGTTTGTGCCCGAGCAGGACAAAAACCAATTTTTCAAAACTAGCAAACAGCCCTTTCCAGAATGACAACTCCAGACCTTCCGATTCCCCGGAGAATGCAGCAAGAATCGGGATCCGGGCATTTCTTAAAGGGGAAAATACGGTTATATCCGGCGGACAAAAATTAACCGTATCGCTTCTGCCCCGGTTGTTGACCCGAAACCGGGTGATAAAGCTTGCTTCCACCCAGTATAAGAAATAATGCTTTCCTGAAACCAACAAGGGGCCTGCCTTGTGATCCATCCTTTATTTCCGGGAAACTTCGGCCGGCAATCAACGACACTTTTTGAACACATAAATATTTTACCCAAATTTCCGAACATGGGAGGGACCTGTCTTGTGTCTTTTTCCAGGAAAAAGTTTCGGGGGAATGGAATTAATTTTAAGACTGGCAAGGACCTAAAAAGAAATAAATTTTACTATATTTCGTTTCCCTGATTTTTAAATAAAGTATTGTTAAAACTTTTATCATGAAAAAATTATTCGCTCTTGCTTTCGCCCTGGTTTTCACGGCCTTTATTAATCATCAAGCCTTTTCACAGGCCCGGCTTGATTCCCTGCTGCCGGTACGGGGATTCTGTATATCTGTGCCTTCACCTGATCGTCTCGATGATTTTCTTCAATTCATGAAAAACGTTCTTGCTCCAAACCATATCAATACGCTTATACTTCGTGTTGATTATAACTACGCTTATAAATCCTATCCCAATCTCCGGGACAGTATCGTACTGACTGAAAAAGACGTTAAAAAAATTGTCAGCATGGCCAGGGAATGCCACATCGAACTAGTGCCACAGATTAACCTTCTCGGTCATCAGTCATGGGCGAACAAGCCGAACAAGCTGCTTGAACAATACCCCCAATTCGACGAAACTCCCTGGGTGAAGATGCCCGAAAAATATGTATGGCCGAACCCGGATAAACTTTATTGTAAAAGTTACTGTCCCCTTCAGCCGGAAGTGCATAAAGTTATTTTCGCCCTTATCGATGAACTCATGGATGCTTTTGAAACCGATACCTTTCATGCAGGTATGGATGAAGTGTTCTACATCGGGGAGGATAAATGTCCCCGCTGTGCCGGGAAGGACAAATCCCGTCTTTTTGCCGACGAGGTACGGCGTATCAGGGATCACCTGGCACTTAAGGGAAGAAAATTATGGATCTGGGGCGACCGGATGCTGGACGGCAGCGGCACGGGCCTGGGTGAATGGGAAGCCAGCATGAACGATACCTGGCGCTCTGCCGACATGATCCCCAACGATGTCGAGATCTGTGACTGGCATTACGATCATGCCGAACCCACCCCTGCATACTTCGCTTTGAAGGGATTTCATGTGCTCATATGCCCGTGGAATAAACCTGAAGTGGGAATTGAAGAGCTGAATCAAATGCTCATGTTCCGGAAAGATGCCAACCCTGAACTGGCCAAAAATTTTGACGGGATCATTCAGACTGTCTGGAACAGCCCGGAGAGGTTCATGGACAGCTACTACGGGAAATTAAAAACAGGAGAAAGGGAGGATACATCAGCCGATTGTTTCAAAGCGCTTATAAAAGAATTCAATGATCTCGCATCCAAATAATTCCGACTGAAAAATGGAAATTAAAGCTGACAGGATATCATCGATAGACATTTTCAGGGCCATCACCATGTTCCTGATGATTTTCGTGAATGACCTGTGGACACTTCATGGTATTCCGGGTTGGCTTGAACATACCCAGGCGGCAGAAGACGGAATGGGACTGGCCGATGTTGTATTCCCTGCCTTCCTGTTTATTGTAGGACTTTCCATTCCTTTTGCGATTGAATCCAGAAGAAAAAAAGGCGATACCGAACTGAAAATCCTGAGTCATATCGGCCGCAGAAGCCTCGCTTTAATCGTAATGGGATTTTTTATGGTGAACCTTGAAAATACTGGAAGCCGGGTATTACCGATAAGCCCTGAATGGTGGGAGATCATGATGGCTTTTTCATTTATCCTTATCTGGAACAATTATCCTTCGGAAAAATTCGGCAGGATACCTGTTAAATTCCTGCAGATCTCGGGGATCGTACTTTTATTGCTGCTTGCGGTGGTATACCGGGGCGGGAAGCCCGGGGCTACACACTGGATGCAGCCTCACTGGTGGGGTATCCTGGGCCTGATCGGCTGGGCTTATCTTTTATGTGCCGTTATCTATCTCTTTGCCGGGAAAAAAATCGGCTGGATAATAGTTGCATGGATTATCCTCATGGCCCTGAATGTGCAGGAATTTGCACAGCTTCCCGGGATGCCGAGAATATGGATCGTTGTAAGTGCGTCCAATTATTCGCTTGTGATGTCAGGCGTGTTGGCTTCCGTATTATATATCAGGCTTCTGGCTGCCGGGAAAAAGACCTGGTTCATTTCAGGACTGTTAATCATGGCGATCCTAACGATCTTTTACGGATTCGCTGTTCGCCCATACTGGGGAATTTCGAAAATACTTGCCACGCCATCATGGACTTCCATCTGTGCCGGGATAAGCTTTGCCATGTTTGCCATTTTATATTTTATCGCAGATGTAAATGGATATACATCCTGGTTCGGGGTTCTTAAACCGGCCGGCAGGAGCACTCTTACCTGTTACCTGGTCCCGTATTTTTATTATGCTTTCCTTGACCTTTCCGGTGTTCACCTTCCCGCTTTCCTGCGGGGAGGCATGATCGGCCTTGTGAAGTCGGCATTATTTGCACTGCTCATTATCGGTATTACCCGTTTACTGGAGACGGTAAATGTGAAGCTGAAAATCTGACGTTCACGTTTATTCAGGATTAAAGATTCCATACCACAAATCATATCCAAATATATAATACAGCATCCTATGTGATATCGGATTTTACAGCATGCCTTTTCAAATACAATGTGCACTTTCTCCATGAAAAATACCCGTCTGAAATATGATAGCCCGGATTAATTTTTTAACTTATATAGATTTTGAAACCAATATTCTACTATGAACCGTGTACCACGCGAATTGCTCGATGATTACGGGCGTCTTCTTTCCCTTGATTTTTTCAGGGGATTCACCATGTTTATGCTGATGTCGGATGTTTTGTGGAGCGCCATGGGAGTCCCGTATTTCAACGGAACCGTGATCGGCACCATACATGTCCAGCTCGATCATGCGACATGGAACGGGCTCCATTTCTGGGACCTCATCCAGCCTTTCTTCATGTTCATCGTGGGAGTAGCCATGCCCATCTCCTTCAATAAACGGTGGGATCGCGGTGATTCATGGAATACAACCTTCAGGCATGCGGCAAAACGTTCCCTGATCCTGTTATTGCTCGGCGTAGGCTTATATTGCATCGGGAATACCGGCGGGCCTCATGCAGGGGAGAGCCACCTGACCCTTGAGTTCTGGGACGTACTTGCCCAACTGGCTTTTACCTATTTCATCGCTTTCCTTATTATGCGGAAATCCTGGAAATTCCAGTTTTCCTTCAGCATCGGCCTTCTTATCCTTACGGAATTGTTATACCGCCTGTGGCCGGTAGCCGGATATAACCATCCTTTTGTACCTGACCAGAATTTCGGCGCCTGGCTCGACAGCATAATTACCGGATATTACAGCAGCGGTCACTGGGTGGCTGTGAATGCAATACCTACTGCCGCTCATACTATCTGGGGAGTGCTGGCAGGCCAGTTGCTGATCAGCGATAAAGCGACGAAAAAGAAAATACAGATCCTGGTAATCGCCGGGTTAATCGGCCTGGTGATCGGGTATGGCCTGAACCCTGTCACACCGATCATCAAGAGAATAGCCACCACTTCCTTTACCATTGTCACAGGGGGGTGGTGTCTCCTGGCACTGGCATTTTCCTTCTGGACGATCGATGTAAAAAAATACAATATCAGGTTGGCTCGTTTCTTCGCCGTTGTCGGAATGAACCCAATCCTGATATATATGTTTACCGAAACAGGAGGGGCCGGATGGTTCCGAAGGATCGTTCGCCCCTTTACCGACGGAGTTTTCGGTTGGTTTGCCATCCCGCCTCCGGTGATTTCACTTATTACCGGGGTCATAGTGATCGTTATGATGTGGTATATGCTTTATTTCTTCTATAAAAGGAAAATATTTATATCCATCTGAAGCAACCTTAATGGCCTGATTCCTGTTTGAATAGATAGACAGGAAGCAGGTCCGGGTTTTAATCTGTAAGAACCTACAGGTAAATCAATTCCTGTCATTTCCATTAGCAGAGATCCTGGTTTTTGCCTTTGATGCCTATCCACGGTAAGTGAACATGAAAAAATGTTTTTTAACTTTCCTTTTTTCCGTCCTCTTCTTGTTTACCCGGGCACAGGACTTTAAGGATACCACGCTGTCTGTGAATACCAGGGTAGAAAGCCTTCTGAATATAATGACCCTCGATGATAAACTTAGTTACATCGGTGGCGTGGATTTCTATTATATCCGGGCGATTCCTTATCTCGGCCTTCCGGCACTCAAAATGTCGGATGGCCCGGTAGGTGTAAGGACATGGGGGCCTTCCACAGCCTATCCGGCAGGGATATGCAATGCAGCCACCTGGGACCGCGCGCTTATAAACAAACTGGGCCGGTCATTGGGCAGGGATGCCCTGGCCCGGGGAGTGAATATATTGCTCGGACCGGGATTGAATATATACCGTGGCCCCATGTGCGGAAGAAATTTCGAATACTTCGGTGAAGACCCGTACCTGGACGGCCAGACAGCAATACAGTTTGTAAAGGGGGTGCAGAGCCAACATGTGGTGGCAACGGTAAAACATTTTGTTGCCAACAATGAAGAATGGGACCGTTACAATACAAGCTCCAATATGGATGAACGAACACTAAGAGAAATTTATCTGCCTGCCTTTAAAGCTGCTGTTATGGATGCCAGGGCCGGTGCTGTCATGAATGCATACAACCTTCTTAATGGAGTTCATTGCACCCAGAACAGGCACCTGAACATGGATATCCTGAAGGGTGACTGGGGATTTAAAGGCGTGCTTATGAGTGACTGGCTGGCGACCCATGCCGGGGTAGCTGCTGCCAATGCCGGTCTCGATCTTGAGATGCCGTCTGCCACTTATATGGCTCCAGACACCCTGAAAGATGCTTTATTTACAGGCAAAATTTCAGAGGCAACCATAGACGACAAAGTAAGGCGTATCCTTCGCATGGTTTTTTCGTTCGGTTTTTATGATCATCCCCAGCAGACAGATACATCCATTCCGCTTGATGACCCGGAAAGCGATTCGGTCTCCCTCAATCTGGCCCGGGAAGGAATTGTTTTGCTGAAAAATGACAGCATCCTGCCTTTCGACCTTTCGAAAATGAAATCCCTTGCCATCATAGGGCCGAATGCTGATGTCTATACGGCCGGAGGAGGAAGCAGTTATACCACACCTTTTCATTATATTACAACCTTGCAGGGCATCAGGGACCTGGTAGGTGATAAGCTGACAATCATTCAGGCAGGGTCCTATTCGCCGGAATATTTTGCCACTCACTCTGTTTTCTTTACCGCACCGGAATCGCAAACCACCGGCCTTACCGGGGATTATTTCAGTAATTCCGGACTTCATGGTGAACCGGTGTCGACAAGGATCGATTCAGCAGTCGATTTTCATTGGTCAGGATCACCCGGAATAGCAGGGATCCCCGGAGATAATTTTTCGGTCAGGTGGACCGGCATCATCAGGCCGGATTCTTCGGCAGTATACAGCTTTTATGTAAGTGGGAATGACGGTTTCCGGCTATGGGTGAACGGGGAAAAATTGATCGATAACTGGACGCAAGGTATCACTTCCGTTTTAAAAGAAAATATATATCTGACCGCCGGCTCTGAAGACTCGGTAAGGCTTGAGTATTACGATAATAGCGGTTTGGCTTCCATCGACATGGGATACCTGGTTGCCGGTACATTTTATAAACAAGTAGCAAAAACGGCTTCCTTTGCCGATGCCGCTCTCGTATGTGTTGGTTTTAATAATACTACTGAAGGTGAAACTATCGACCGGTCATTTGAGATGGATCCTGCACAGGATAGTATCGTTAACCTGGTGGCTTCACTCAATCCGAATTCGGTTGTAGTGATCAATGCGGGAGGGAGTGTGGATATGCAATCATGGATCCATAAGATCAAAGGCCTCGTGTTCGCATGGTATCCCGGGCAGGACGGGGGAAAGGCCCTGGCGGAAATATTGTTCGGGATCACTAATCCCAGCGGCAAACTGCCGGTATCCTTTGAAAAGAAATGGTCAGATAATCCGGTATACAATACTTTCTACCCGAACCATGGTTCTTCTGATATTGATTATAAAGAAGGAGTCTTTCTGGGGTACCGTTATTATGATACCTACCATGTTGATCCCATGTTTCCCTTCGGCTTTGGACTTTCCTACACAACTTTCAAATATTCCGGATTGGAAGTTACACAAGATTCAACGGATAAGTATACTGTCTCGTTTGATGTGAAGAATACCGGTATAAGATATGGAGCGGAAGTGGCCGAGTTATATGTAAGCCCCGATGATCCGAAAATTTCAAGGCCGGTTCAGGAATTGAAAAATTATGAAAAAGTATTCCTGCAGCCTGGCGAAACAAAAACCGTCACCCTTCACCTGGATGCAAGCTCCTTTGCGTATTTTGATATGAGCAAAAATACTTTTGTAGTCGACCAGGGGAATTATGATGTCATTATAGGCGCTTCTTCGAGTGACGAAAGGCTCCGCAAGACCATTGCAGTAGAAGCTTCGGTAATTACGGCCCTGCCACGGAGTAATTTTGAAAAGGGAAATCTTGTTATATATCCAAACCCGGTTGGTGATTATTTGAATCTTTATATAGAAAAAAATACGGGTTTGCCTTCTTATTACTTTATCTACGACCTGAACGGAAGGCTTGTAGACAAAGGAATTTTTGCCGGGCAGGAATTTCGCTATGATACCCGGCATCTGGGGAATTCATTATACATATGCAGGATTACCTCCGGCCAGTCAGTTTTTGAACAAAAATTTGTAGTATCACACCGATAAAATTCGCTATTATCTGGCGCGGATCTTCCTGCCTGGCTTTGCGCCAAGGCGAGATCCGTGCCACATTTTCTTATTCATTAAAAAGCAGCCCC
>JBJKSY010000541.1:0-1921 GCA_046703645.1 Cyclobacteriaceae bacterium | reverse complement strand
AGCAGGCCTTTCACAGATCATTACCTGCTCGCTGAAAAAACATATGAAAACGAACTTCCTTTCATTCCCAAAGGCAAATTCACGATCCTGGAAAACAAATATGCCGATATTTTTAGCGCTGATGGGCCCATGCCTAAAACACCCGGGGAGATGCATATTCTTTACAGCGGAACTATTGCCGAACATTACGGGATATTTGACATCATTGAATTTATTGATCGCCTATATCTGTATAATCCTGAAGTCAGATTGGATATTATTGGTTATTGCGCTCATAAAAGCACTTATATTCAATTATTAAGGGCTGTAAAGAATAAAATGTATATTACCCTGACTGGCGGAAATGAATTAATTCCACATTCGGATATAATACAGGCAATAAGGCGATCAGATTTCGGGATTATAAATTATCATATCAATAAAAGCACTGAAAACAGGTTCCCCACCCGGTTATATGAATATGCCGCTAACCGGTTACCGATCCTTATACAGGATCACAAGCCCTGGGCTGAATGGGTTCAAAACCATCAGGCGGGTATAATTATTGATTTTAAAGCTTCGGATTTACAATCTATATATAATCAATTGATAAATAAACACTTTTATTCAACCGATTTAGACAAATCGATATTCTGGTCCGATGAAGCTGAGTCATTTCGCGGAATTATTAATTCATTGTCAGAATGGAATTGATTTTTTACTTACCTTTCTACGAATTAGGTTTCATTAAAAGTAAATTTAGGCATTCCTAAATTATTTCATGCTTACCGTCTCTGAAGAAAATTATCTGAAATTTATCTATATCCTCTCTGTAAAAGGCTTAGGAAAAGTTTCCACCAATGTTTTAGCCGGGCAGATGAATACAACACCCGCTTCAGTTACAGAGATGATCCGTAAATTATCAGGGAAAGATCTGGCAATTTATGAGAAATACAAGGGTGTATTACTGACTGAAACAGGCAAGAGCAGAGCCATAGAAATTCTACGAAAAGCGGGTCTCTGGAAGGTATTCCTGGCCGAAAAGCTTAAATTCTCATGGAATGAACTCAGCGAATCCTCCGATCAGCTTGAGCATATTCATTCTCCCCTCCTCTATTCCCGGCTTGATAAATTTCTCGGTTATCCGAGGTTTGATCCTTTAGGCGATCCAATTCCCGATGAGGAAGGAAAAGTTGTAACGAGGACCAGGAAGATCCTTGAAAACATGCAACCGGGAGAGACGGGTATTCTGATTGCCGTCAATGAAACCGATCCCAGGTTCCTTCAATATCTTGATAAAACTGGTATTGTTATTGGCTCCAAAATAAAAGTCCTGGAAAGAATTGATTTTGACGGATCGATGGAAATACAATTAAACGACAAAAAAACATGGGAATATCCCGTGAAGTAAGTCAACGTTTGGTGCTGGAAGACTGAATTTCAAGGGGCAACCTGGCAACTTCTATCCAATAACCTGCACCTTATAACAGGAGTAAAAAAGGCATAGAAATTGCAACAAATAAGGCAATGACAGGTTAATCATTTGATAAGGATATAATACGGCTTTCAGGCAATTAAAGAGAAATCTGTTTAAAATAAAGTATATTTACAGTCGGCAACAATAAAATTGAAACAATCATGAAAGGAACCCTGAGGTTAATCATATTTGGATTTATATTGACTGTTGCATTGGATATCAGCGCCATGGATGCGTTCAGTCAGGACAAGATCCAGTGGTATACAATTGAGCAGGCCCAGAAGCTTGAGGCCAAAAACCCCAGGAAGATTTTTATTGATGTTTATACCGACTGGTGTGGCTGGTGTAAGAAAATGGATGCGACGACCTACCAGGATCCCAAGATCATTAATATCCTGAATAACGATTTCTATGCGGTACGGCTCAATGCCGAGCAAAAATCAAACATAGTTTTTAAGAACAAAT
>JBJKSY010000540.1:0-4369 GCA_046703645.1 Cyclobacteriaceae bacterium | reverse complement strand
AAATGTTGTTAGGAGTGAGTTAGAATCTCTTAGTCGTCTATCTTTAGGTGAATTCAAATGAAAATATCTTGACAAAATATTATTTTGTTTTAGCATCTGATTATAATAAACAAGTAAGACCTTTTGGGGTTTCCTTCTATTTATCGTTTCGGGCAGGGGATTCGCTTCAGGAAACAGAATGCACAGACTGGATCATATGGTCAACATCCGGGCCATATGGATTTTTATAATACAGGATCAGGTACCAGGTTGCATTATGACCATGAATGATCAGATTCTGGTATTTTAAAGACTGGTCATCCTTGCTGACCGTTCCCCATTCCCTGTAAATAATACTGTTGTTCCCTTTTCCATTCTCAAACCGGTCCCTCGTAATTAAAGGATATGAATCAGATATGCGGGAAATCATGAGATCGGATGCTTTCCTGATAGAACAGTCACTGCTGTCGGATAAAAGCATTTCACCGAAAACTTTGTCGCCATCAAAAACTTTATAAGCTTTTGAGATCTGAATAACTTTTCCTAATTCCTTATCCTGATCTTTGACGGGGCTAATGGTAAAGGATCCCGGCAGATTTAATTTTTCGATTACGGTAGATTCGCCGTTATTATTTGTTAAATCGACATCAGAAGCGAAGATAGACCCTCTGAAAGCAATCGTGATAATCAGTGAAACAACACTTAAGATCGTCAATGAAACAATTAACTTCCTGATTTTCAACTTCATAAGTTTAAATTTACTGCTAAATGAAACCTTAGTCTTTAACGGGAGCCTTCTTGTCAGGGTTTCGGATAAATCAGGCTGCCGGACAAATAAATTTTTCTTTGTTCCGGGTAGTTCAGAAAATATTAAATTGTATGTATTTGAAATTCAATAACTTATAAGTTTGTTTTTAAACTGACCGTTAAAAACGAAAAAAAAATATGTTTCCGTGATATTTTTTTTACGAGTAGCTAAAGCTTCAGTACTGATTTTAAGCCTAAAAGTTGAATTTTATTAATACTAAATATGATTTTTCATATAAAAAATTCCGGTTATAATAAAGATTGTCCTTAGAATATGAATCAATTGCATTTATATTCTTTTTTAGGTGAATAAAGGTTAAATCTTGTGAAAATCTATTCCCTGATATGGAAAGGTATTTTTATTTGGATATGCTGGTTCTTTTTTTATATACCTTGTTTAAGCCAATCCGGCAAAGGGGAATTTAAACTTGTTTCATATTCAGTGCCTGTAAGACCGGATGCAAAACATGGTAACAGGCATGATCAGAAGGTGATTTTTGATCTTGTCAGGCAAAGGGATGGCCTGGAAGTGTGGGCCAACCAGGTGAGTGATCTTCCCCGTTCTGTAAGGAAAATCAAATTTTATCGCCTTAAAGGAACCGCCAATTTTATAAATCCGCCTGCATACAGGAAGGCCGGCAAATCAGGTATGAATGAGATCAGGAATAACGTACATTCCCAATTCAAAAATTTAATGCCCGGAATTCTTTCAATGTATTCAGAGGGAAAGAATGCCCGGGATACTGCCAATTTCAAGAAACAGTTGCAGTACAATTTTAATAATATGATCCGGGGAAAAAAGGGCAGTAATTTATATAATGATCAATGGTTTTTACTGGCACGTTTACCCATTTCTGAAAATGATCCGGGAAATTACAGGGCAAGGATACATGTTCGGGGGGCCATGGACCAATATCTTTACTGTGATACGATTCCTGCGGCAGCCTATAGCACTCTTCCTGAAGTGGACAGGGTGCCCTGTAAGCCTATCGACCGTTTTTTTGATTTTCAAAAGCTGAACGGGTGGGGATTACGTAATGTGAGACCTATGCGGTATATCCCTTCACGACGGGAGATCATACATAAGGAATTCTCCATATATTTCAGCCGCGACAGCAGTTCCGTGAGGAGCGAATTGCTCCAGCCGGTCATTGATTTCCTGGAGAATAATCCTTATTCGATCATAAATGCTTCGGTTGAAGGGTATGCTTCCGTTGAGGGTACTGAAGAGAATAACATCCGCCTTCAGCACAGGCGGGCTGAATTGATGATATCCATACTGCAGCAACATAATCCGGATGAGATTACCCTCGATACGGTTATTGCTGAAGAAAACTGGGAAATGTTTTTCAAGCAGGTTAAAGGGACAGGTTTTGAATACATGGACAGTCTTTCAAAGGATTCCCTGAGGGTACTTCTCAGGGATAGCACCTTACTGGTAAAGCTGGAACCCATACTCAGGCCGGAAAGAAAAGCCGTACTGAATCTGACCCTCGCAAGGGTATTCAACCAGGCTGAAATCAATGACAACCTGCTTGATGATATACGCAGCCTGAGCGGCTATATTATAACCCACAGGGATACCTACTCTGAAAATAACCTGCGTAAGGTAGCCGGTATCCTGCATACCGCTGAAGAAAGGGTCGATGAAAAGCTATTGGATAAGGATAAGGTATCCTATACGCTGGGCAGTCTCGATGATCCCCTTTTCTGGGTTATGTATTTCTATACAGCCCTTTCTAAATATGAAAGTACTGGCCGTCAACCGGCAATTTTTACCTGGCAGGAAATACTGCAAAGAGCCCAGGACGGGATCATTATATTGATACGGAGAACAGAAAATTCCGGAGTGCATTCAACTTTCTTCCGTATGGCTGTCGACATTCAATACTATGCTTTCCGGTTCATGATCGATAAGATCGCTCCCTGGGAATTGTTATGTGACATTGATTATCCTGATGAGTCGGATTTTTATCCGCTGATACTGAATCGCTATGCTTTTACATTTAATTATGCATCGGGGCATATTCATGAAATACCCTGTAACCCGGACCTGGAAGTTCGAGCCCGGGGACATTATATATCCCCTGATACTGCCTGGTATATAACTCCTTCACTTCCCCTTTCACTTGATTCGCTGCTGGCAGACAGGTATGTCAACCTGAACCGGCGAACCCCGGTTATTTATGACCAGTCCCCCAAGGGTCCATATTATTATTTCCTGAAAAAATCGTTTGTCACCGGTGATGAAAGCATAAAAAAGTATGTTATCCAGTCCGATCATCTTTATGAATTCGACCTGATGAATCTTATATGGAGAAATGTCGAGAACTGGGATCCCATTCATAATTCCTTTTATGATGAAGACATTGATATGGTTGAGATGGCCCGGCTTATCGACAGGCTTAAAACCATTGACAAGCGGATCTGCCCCATGCAGAAATACCAGCTTTACCTTGATTTTTGTCTTAAGAGCCTTTATTACTTCCGCTTACACGGCAACCCTTATGACCGTGATGAGACAGATGTGGCAGAACAATCCTTACGCTATATTGGGGATTATTATATTTCAAGGATCTCCAGGCTACCGGATAACATTGTTATGACGGTGGTCAGGCAGTTGAATTTTTTTTACGGGCTTCCTGGAAGGCAGGTCAGTACATTCTGGAGTTACAGGTTATTAAGGGAATCCCGGAAAAATTCATTTCACTCAGTCATTGAGAACCGGTTATACTGGCAATTGGCTTCATTCTATGAAAAAAACTTTCCTTCGGCTGTTGCCAGGAATCATGGACCCGGGCCTGATTTTTGCTTATTCGCGGGTAATGCGTTCAGGCTTAAACCATGGAGAGCGGATGTGCGTGAAGTCTATCACCAGGCTTGCGGCCCATGACTTACAGATATTAAGGTGCATACTAAACTGATTATATTTCGATATGAAAATTTTATTCCTATTCATTATGGCCATTGTGCTGGCAGGTTCTTCCAGGTGGCCTGATTTACAAGTTTCCCCCGATAAGACTGCCTTCCTTTCCGGAAAGGATCAAGGTGACGGATCCTGGGATACTACCAGGCTGAACACAGCGGCAAATGCCGGTTACCTGTCGCAAACGGAGAAGGACGTGATCCTTGAAGTCAATAAGGTAAGGAGTGACCCGGCGAGGTATGCAAGAATGTACCTTGAACCCAGGCGCCAGTATTATCATGGAACGGACCTGGAAATTCCCGGCAGGGTCACATTGATTACGCGTGAGGGTGTAAAGGCGCTGAATGAATGTATCCGGGAATTGGAAAAAACCAAACCTGTGCCAATCCTCTATCCTGAAAAAGGAATGTGCCGGGCTTCCGGGGATCAGGTAAGGGACCAGGGAAGAACAGGAAAACTCGGGCACACGGGAAGTGACGGGTCTACTATGACGGACCGGCTTAACCGGTACGGGCATTGGATCAATACGGTAGGGGAGAATATAGATTATGGAAACAGCACGGGAAGGGATATTGTCATTTCATTGCTGGTGGATGACGGGGTACCTTCACGGGGTCATCGTAAAAATCTTTTAAATGACACCTACCATAAGATCGG
>JBJKSY010000539.1:0-10033 GCA_046703645.1 Cyclobacteriaceae bacterium | reverse complement strand
TGACCGTTTTTGTCACGGGTGGCAACCACCAGGTCGACGGGATTAAAATGGGTACTGCTCATCATTATTTTTTTCTGATCATCCCGTTTCATATCGACCTGGGCGCTTTCGGCAATTTGAAGGGATACCGAACCGTCGGAGTTCTGAGCCCAGAATGGTCCGCCGCCGGGTTCTCCTTCATTTTTCACCATTCCGCACACTCTTAAGGGACGATTTAATTTCCTGATAAAATATTCCCTTGCGTCAAGGTTACCGCCGGAAAGCATTTCGATACACAGTTCCTTTTCAAGGAAAATTTCAATTTCCTCCATAAGGGATGGACTTAGCACTTCCTCCCTTTCAAGGATCTCAAGGTAATGGAATATCCTTTCCTGGTAATAAAGTAAAATGCCCCCCAGCATTTTTTTGTACGTGGTGGTAATATCCTTCAGGCTGTCAGGCACAACATTATCAATATTCTTAATGAATATTATATCGGCGTCCAGTTCATTCAGGTTTTCAAGCAGGGCGCCATGGCCCGCCGGCCTGAACAGTATAGAACCTGAGGAAGTTCTGAATGGCTGGTTATCATGATCCACCGCAAGAGTATCCGTAGCAGGATTTTGCTGTGAATAGCTGATATAGTATTGTACCCCCAGGTGAATCTCATAGCAACCGGAAATATTATTCACATGATCCCTGAACTTTTCATCATGTTCAGGTGAAATAGTAAAATGGATGTTCACTTTTCCATCCTGGTAACCGGCGTAATCCGCGCCTTCCACAAGATGTTCTTCTGAAGCAGTCCTGGCGACCTTACCATATTTATGAAATTTAATGAGTCCCTTAGGCAGGTTCCCGTAATTCAATCCTTTTTCAGAAATTATGTATTCCGCAAGAATATTATATTTCCCTTCCGCCAACACTGCCACCGGATCGATTCCCTGTTTCTTCATGGAATTTTCCAGGTCCCTGTAAAAAGCAAAATCACGAATGTGTTTTATAACATACCCTATGGAATCCTGGTTTTCTCCTTTTTCAATGTCCCGGAGTTCTTCAGGTGTGCCCTTAAATTTTTCAAGAAACGAAAACAGGGACTTGAACATCCGGGTAGCCGCTCCAGATGCCGGAACAAATTTTACGATCTTCCGGCTGGCCTGGTATCCTTCGTAGGTTTTAATATATTTTTCTGCCTCATCAGAAGAAGGTTTCAGTATCCCGTCCCCTATCCTGGCTGCTTTTACCAGGGAAAGAAACGGGAACCCCTGCCTGAATTGTTCCAGTTGTTTCTCCACCTGGGATATGTTTCTTCCCTGGTTCTGCAATTGTGCAATATCTTTATTACTGAGCATGGTCATTAGATCTTATATCGGTACATTACAACTCATGTTTTGCAAAATAATTAACTCCACCACGGTTGCAAAATTTATTCAGATTTTTCTTTTATGAATAAAAGTTGAAGAATTTTTGAATCGGCCGGGATAATCTGTTCACTCTTTGCCGGTGATAATTTCAGTAATTTTTATGTAGGCTGCCTGAGGTCTATTCATTCCTAAGGATCCCTGTCAGTACCCTTCTGATCTCGTTGGCTTCCTGCATGAGGCGGTAGCCTGCTTCGACATCGTTTTCATCAATGATCTTTTTGAACAATTGAAGTTTTTTTATGTAGGCATCGAGGGCATCTGACACATTCTGTTTATTCTGTGAAAAAATAGGTGCCCACATATCCGGAGAGCTTTTCGCAAGCCTGACGGTAGAAGAAAAACCGCTTCCTGCCATGGCGAAAATACTACGTTCGTCTTTTTCTTTATCCAGCACGGTTGAGCCGAGAGCGAAAGAACTAATATGGCTCAGGTGTGAAACCCACGCGATATGCCGGTCGTGGTCAGCCGAATGCATAAAAGTAATTTTCATTTCCAGGGATTTAAAAATTCCTTCCACGGTTTCAAGGGCATCATGGTCGCTATTTTCCCGGTCACAAATGATCATCATTTTATGTTTCATCAATTCCGGGAAAGCGGATTCGGGTCCGGAATTTTCCGTACCGGCTATTGGGTGGGCGGCCACGAATCTTCCCCTGCGCGGATGCTTGTCGGCGGCTTCACAGATCCCGCTTTTCGTAGACCCGAGATCTGTCACGATCGCATCAGGGCTGATCAGGTTTAAAGCTTCCGGCACCTGGCGGATCTCTGCATTCACGGGTGTAGCAAGCACCACCAGATCCGCCTGGCTTACACCTTTGTTAAAATCCGAAATTTCGTCAGCAATGCCCAGCTCTTTTGCCCTGGCGGCATGGTCCTGATTGATATCCACTCCGGTTACAGTGATATCATTGCGCAGGCTTTTCATTCCGAGCGAAAATGAGCCCCCTAGCAGACCCAAACCAATTACACAAATTTTCATTGAGGTTTATAATTCAGATTTTTCAGCCTCGAGATAGCTTCCCGGAACACCTTTTTACCGGAGCAAAGAGAAATACGGACATACCGTTTTCCTTTATTGCCGAATATATGACCCGGTGTCAGGAAAACCCTGTGCTGATACATCAGGTAATCCACCCAGTGTTCGATATCCTTTATTTCTTCAGGGATCCTTGCCCAGATGAACATTCCCACCTGGCCCGGCTGATAAGTGCAATGTAACTGATCAAGCAATTCCCACACAAGCTGCCTGCGTTCCGAATAAACCCTGTTCCTTTCGAGATGCCATTCGGGAGGATTTTTAAGGGCTTCCACAGCTGCGTCCTGCAACCCGCGAAACATCCCGGAATCAAAATTGCTTTTTACCTTTAAAATGGTTTCAAGATAATCGCTCCTTCCATTGATCCACCCGATTCGCCAGCCGGCCATATTATGTGATTTGCTGAGCGAATTTAACTCAATGGCCACCTCCATGGCACCTTCCACCGACAGAACAGAGAGGGGCGCAGTTTCATTAAGCACAAGCCCGTAAGGATTATCATGTGCAACCAGCAATCTGTGATCCTTCGCAAAACGGATGATATTCCTGAACATGTCAAAGGAAGGAGGCGCCCCCGTCGGCATATGGGGATAATTTATCCACATGATCTTTACCCCTGACAGATCCGTTTTCTCCAGTTCGTTAAAGTCTGGGTACCAGGTGGTTTCAAGCAAGGGATATTCGACAGGTATTGCCCCGGTCATCAGGGTGACAGCCCTGTAAGCCGGGTATCCGAGTTCAGGAACAAGTACCTTATCGCCTGGGTTCAAAAATGCCAGTGATATATGCGTTATTCCTTCCTTGGAACCCATCAATGGCAATATCTCTTTATCAGGGTCAAGATCAACATGATACAATTCCTTATACCAGCCTGCAAAAGCTGCACGAAGCTGGAGAGTTCCGTTGTATGGCTGGTAGCCATGATTGTGAGGGTTCCCGGCTGACTCGGCCAATGCTCGAATTGTTGATTCCGAAGGCATCTGGTCGGGACTTCCCACACCCAGGTTCAGGATATCGTAACCCTTCCGGTTCAGTTGGCGGATCTCGCTGAGTTTTTTGGAAAAATAGTATTCTTCAATATGGCTTAACCGTTCTGCCGGGGAAATTATCATGTGTGCTTACTTTAATCCAATTGCCGAAATTCAGAAAAATTTGTTAAACATGGATGAAAATGACAAAAATATTGAACCTGCACGGGGAATAAATATTGAGTCAATGTCAATGAAATTATTCGCTTAACCGGTTATTCCGCCGGAACCCATTTATATAATTTGTCGGATCTGCGAACAATACCGGGAACCGGCAGCGAACATACGGCTCCTCTTGAAACGGAATTCACATTTCTGTCATCTATTCGTATTTCCCTGACCGTGTCTTCCAGAACCCCTGTGGTAGGGCCGATAACCAAGAGGTCATCTCCGGTATTCAGTGTCTGTGTTTCAATCCTGATCTCGGCGACTCCCAGCCGGGAAAAATAATTCAATACCTTGCCCACATAAACCTTTCTCCTACTGGCGCTGGAGCCGTAACGCTCACTCCATGATCCGGTGGGAGAACCCATGTAATATCCTTCCCAAAAACCCCTGTTGTAGACGGAATTCAGTTTATCTTCCAATAGTTTTGTTTTCTCCTGTGAAAATTTCCCGGCTTTCCAGTCATTTACGGCTTCCCTGTAACAGGAGGTTACTATCTTGACGTATTCCGGCGACCTGCCCCTTCCTTCAATTTTCAATACAGAGATGCCGGCATCCAGTATTTTATCGAGTATCCTTATCGTTGAAAGTTCTTTCGGAGACATTATATATTCATTGTCAATATCAAGCTGGTAGCCTTCGTCTTTTTCCGTGACTGTATAACCCCGCCTGCATAATTGCATACATTCACCCCTGTTAGCCGATTTGTTGTTTTCATGCAGGCTCAGGTAGCATTTCCCGGAAACCGACATGCATAAGGCTCCATGTACAAAGGCTTCCAGCCGTAAAGGATTTCCCGACGGCCCCGTCAGCTTATTGATTGCTGCCTGTGCGCAAACTTCCTTCACCTGGGCTATATCCAGTTCCCTTGCAAGAACGATTACGTCTCCAAATCCGGCAAAGAATTTCAGTGCTTCATAATTTGAAACGTTTGCCTGTGTCGAAATATGAACAGGCATTCCCAGTTTGTGAGCATAAGTAAAAACAGAAAAATCAGATGCGATGACTGCATCGATACCTGCATCCTTTGCCTGTCTTACCATGGCTTTCATTTCATCCATGTCTTTATCGTACATCACAGTATTCAGGGTAAGGTATGCTCGAAGCTTATACTCATCAGTAATTTTTCTTATCTCAGGAAGGTCATTAACTGAAAAATTTTTTGTTGAGGAAATCCGCATATTGAGGTTGCCGGCTCCGAAATAGACGGCATCGGCACCTCCCTGAGCGGCTGCAACCAGGGATGCAAAATCTCCTGCCGGTGATAAAAGTTCAATCGATGGTTCAGTGACATTCATCATCTGCAAAATTAATGTTCCGGAAGGAGAAAGATGAATAGTCTGAAATGTATGCGATTATTGAATAAAGGTTCTACCCTCTATTTTGGCAGGGTGTCTCCGGGAATGCCAAACCAGGAGTATATTTCATAGGACATATATCCTGATTTTACGTGAGGGTCCGCCTCAATGAGTTCTTTAACCTCTTCCCTGCTTGGTGAATTAAATATGCAGAATCCTAAAAGTTCATCTGAATTATAAAAAGGACCGAACACAGGTAATTTACCTTTCTCTTTCAGGGTGAACAGGTATTTAAGATGCATCATCTGTTCATCGGCTATGGAATCTTCGCTCAGACTTTTATTCGGCCCGGCTTTTAAAAGGACAACAAAATATTGTTTTCCCTCTGAAATTTTATGCTGAACATATTCATCGGTAATTTCAGTTTGCGAGAAACCGATGGATACAGAAAACAGAATAACTGAAAGTGTACAAAATATAATTTTTTTCATGGAGTAATGATCAGTTTTAATTTTACCAAAATTCATCCTGCCAAAATTATACCAGTATTTTAATAGACAGCCTTTGGGATCAATAAAAGGGGTAGATGAATTCCGGAAAGATACACAGGAATTCCCATATTAGTTTTAATAGCGGAAAACTTTCATTTATCAGGTCCCGGAAAGACAATCAATATCCATATTTGTCTTTCCATAGATTTTTCAATCTTTTCCTTGCCTCCTCCTCCCGCGGATTATTCCCCGGATCATAAAATTTAGATCCGGTGATGGGATCCGGAAGGTATTCCTGAGGAGAAAAATTGGATTCAAAGTCATGGGCGTATTCATAGTTTTTCCCGTAGCCAAGGTCCTTCATTAACCCGGTCGGAGCATTGCGGATATGCATGGGAACAGGAAGATCTCCGGTTTCCCTGATTTGTGCCTGCGCATTACTGATTGCCATATAAGATGCGTTGCTCTTAGGTGAGCAGGCCAGGTAAACAGCGCATTGTGAAAGGATAATTCTCGCTTCAGGATAACCGATCATATGCACAGCCTGGAAAGCGCTTGTTGCCAGAACAAGTGCGGTTGGGTTAGCGTTCCCTATATCTTCGGATGCAAGGATCACCATTCTTCTTGCAATGAACTTAACATCTTCGCCTCCCTCGATCATCCTGGCCAGCCAGTACACAGCTCCGTTCGGATCGCTCCCGCGAAGAGATTTTATGAATGCGGAAATCAGGTCATAATGTTGTTCACCTGCACGGTCATAGAGAGCTACCTTCTGCTGCGCCACTTCCATAACCAGCTTATCGGTTATTATAATTTCTTCATTTTTTACTGAATCATGGATCAGTTCAATCATATTAAGCAATTTCCGTGCGTCACCCCCGGAAAGCCGCAGCAGCGCTTCCTTCTCCCTGATTACAATTTTCTTTTTTTTCAGTTCCGGATCCCTCGTAATGGCCCGTTCGATAAGCCTGATAAGATCTTCCTCTGACAGGGGTTTCAATACATAAACCTGGCATCTTGAAAGCAAGGCGGAATTAACTTCAAAGGAAGGGTTTTCAGTGGTGGCACCAATAAGCGTAATGATTCCCTTTTCAACGGCGCCTAATAATGCATCCTGCTGGGATTTATTAAAACGGTGTATCTCATCAATAAAAAGAATGGTCTTAGTCCTGTTCCTGGCATTTTCGATAACTTCCCTAACTTCCTTCACCCCGGCATTGACAGCGCTCAGAACTTTAAAAGGCCGTTTCACCTGGTTGGCAATGATATTGGCAATTGTGGTCTTTCCGGTACCGGGGGGACCCCATAAAATCATGGAAGGAACATTCCCTGCTTCGATGGCTTTTTTAAGTATACCGTTCTCCCCTACCAGATGGTCCTGGCCAAGCAATTCTTCCAGGGAAGCAGGCCTGATCCGTTCAGCCAATGGCAAATTATTTTCAAACATGGATCTTCCAAGGGAATTAGAGGTACAACTGCATGATTTTAGCAGTTAAATTACCTAATTTTCAGCAGTGTAATTAATATTCGGGCAGGGTTCAATTTTTTTGCCCGGATTTTTGCCTAAATAAGATGGAATATAAAGCAGATATTGTGATCGCAGGCGGAGGTCTCGCGGGTCTGGTAACAGCCTATGAACTTCTTGATACCGGCAGAAAGATCCTGATCCTGGATCGCGATGAAGAAAAAAACCTGGGTGGACTCGCTAAGGAATCTTTCGGCGGTATTTTTCTTGTGGATACTCCCCAGCAACGACGTTCAGGGATACATGATCATGCAGACCTGGCAATGCAGGACTGGCTGAGCTTTGCGGATTTCGAGGAAGATGACATCTGGCCGAAAAGATGGGCGGCACATTATGTTGAAAATTGTACCAGCCAGGTCTACCGCTGGCTGGCCGGGGAGATAGGTGTAAGGTTTTTCCCTGTTGTACATTGGGTGGAAAGAGGCTGGGATGTTCCCGGAAATTCCGTGCCCCGTTTTCATATGGTATGGGGGACCGGTTATGGTCTCATCGTCAAACTGCTCCGTAAGCTCAGGAAACATCCGGGATATAAAAACCTTGAAATCAAATACCGGCACCGGGTAACTTCTTTAATTACCACGGGCGGAAAAATTTCCGGCGTATCGGGTCAGGATGAAAGCAGGAACAGCGGATTCACCTGTAATGCTTCCCAGGTTGTAATTGCTTCCGGCGGCATTGCCGGTAACCTTGAATCGATGAAGAAAAACTGGTACAGGCCATGGGGGGAGCCGCCTCCAGACCTTTTGAACGGCTCCCATCATTATTCCATCGGTGACCTGCACCAGGCGGTGAGTAATTCGGGAGCCCGGATCACCCATCCTGACCTTCACTGGAATTATGCTGCCGGCGTTCACCATCCTTACCCAAGGAGGGAAAACCATGGCCTTAGCCTGGTCCCGCCTCGGTCCGCAATTTGGCTTAATCCAAAGGGTCAACGTATCGGTCCTCCCCCCCTTATTTCCAGCTTCGATACCCGCATGCTGGTGGAAAAGATCTGCAGGGAAGAGGGGAAATATTCCTGGCAGGTCATGAATAAAAGAATAGCCAGAAAGGAATTGGCAGTTTCGGGATCGGAATATAATGATTCTATTAAAAATAAGAACCTGGCCGCTTTCCTCTTAACTCTTAAATTCGGGAACCGGAAATTATTGGCGGCTATGTCTTCAATGTGTATTGATTACATTGAAGCCGGATCCGTTGAAGAGCTTTGTCAAAAAATGAACAAGGTGACCGGGAATAATTCCGTGGTTCTTTCATATCTTGAAAAATCCATTTCGGATTATGACAACGAAGTAGCCAGGGGTAAAGGGAACTTCAGGGATGAACAATTGCTCCGCATTGAACAATTGAAAAAATACCGGGGAGACCGGATCAGGATTGCCGGGAATCAGAAGATCCTGGATAAAAAAGCCTTTCCCCTGGTTGCTATCCGTGAATTTATCCTGACAAGGAAAACATTGGGAGGAATACAGACCGACCTGAACTGCAGGGTGCTCGACCGGCAGGGCGAACCTATTCCGGGATTGTATGCGGTTGGTGAATCGGCAGGCTTCGGCGGAGGAGGTATTCACGGGAAAAGATCCCTGGAAGGAACGTTCCTCGGAAATTGTATTTTAAATGGCCGGATTGCTGCAAGGGCAATTAAATCTTAATACCCTTTAAGGTAATTTGGCATTTTTCAGAATTGAAATTTATTTATAAAAAATCAGAGAATTATGAAAAAATCCGGCGCCTTCCTTGCAGTTTATGCTCTTGAACAACTGGGGGTGAAATTTACCTTCGGCATTCCCGGTGTCCATAATACAGAACTATATGACGCTTTAAATTCGTCGGACAAGATCACACCTGTTCTTGTTACCCACGAAGGATGTGCTTCATTTATGGCAGATGCCATTTCACGTACAACGGGAGGAATCGGCACCTGTGTGATAGTTCCGGCAGCCGGCATGACACACGCCATGAGCGGGATCGGTGAAGCATTCCTTGACGGGATTCCCATGCTTATCATTTCGGGCGGCACAAGAAGGGATACCGGCCGGTCATTTCAGCTACACCAGGTCGACCAGGGAAAAATTCTCGATGGGATCATAAAAAAATATTTCCTGGTAGGAAAACATAGTGATATCCTGCCAACTATATATGAAGCCTGCCGAATCGCTACTTCGGGAACTCCCGGCCCTGTATTTGTCGAAATACCTGTCGAGATCCAGATGTTCATGGGCGAGGTGGGTGAGTTGATCCCCTTTAAACCGGAGACGGGAAAATCAGGTACTAATGCTGTTACAATGAAAAAGGCTGCCGACCTGCTGCTTCAGTCAGAGCACCCCGGAATTTATGTGGGCTGGGGTGCAGTGGACGCTATTGAAGAAACTCGTAAAATTGCCGACCTTCTCGTGGCCCCTGTATCAACTACCCTGCAGGGGCTTAGCGCTTTCCCGGCCGGCCATCCTTACCATACAGGAGTAGGATTCGGCCCCGCCGGTGTTCCTGCCGCCCGGGAGGCATTCAAGAATTGTGATGCCCTTCTTGCCGTCGGCGTTCGTTTTGCAGAACTGGCCACAGGAAGCTACGGGATGACTGTTCCCCCTAACCTCATTCATGTGGATATAAATCCGGATGTTTTCAATAAAAACTACCCGGCCGCGATAACCCTGCAGGGAGATGCCCGGGAAATTTTGTCGGAATTGTTTGAAGAATTGAAAACCGGGAACCCTGTCATTTCAAGAAAAGACGCCGACCTTTCCGGACTGATACAAAAAGAGAAGAAGGAATACAGCATGACCTGGCTGAACTCAAATAATAATGAGAAGGTTTCACCGGGTCATTTTTTTGCAGCATTAAGAAGATCCCTGCCCGATGATTCTCTGGTAATAGCCGATGACGGGGCTCACACATTCCTGACGGCGGAACTTTATCCGGTAAACAGGGAACGGGGATTTATTTCACCAACGGATTTTAATTGCATGGGATATTGTGTCCCGGCAACAATAGCCGCCAAACTGGGTAACCCGGACATTCCTGTTGTGGGTATTGTAGGGGATGGGGCCTTCATGATGACAGGTCTGGAAATGGTGACGGCAGCCACCC
>JBJKSY010000538.1:0-3365 GCA_046703645.1 Cyclobacteriaceae bacterium | reverse complement strand
GTTAAATACTGAAATTCAGGGGGATATTTCCTTGTGGTGTTGTCCGGAATCGCACAAGTATTTCTGAAAACGAACGGTAGTGGTATGCTTTGGGTTGGGAGGAGGGGGGCGGAGGGATGGGGAGATGGGGGAATGGAGAAATGGGGAGATGGGGGGAATGGAAGAATGGTAAAATGGAAGTATGGAAGAATGGAAGAATGGAAGATTGGGGGGACGGAAAGATGGAAAGTTGGGGAGAATGGATGGAAAATGTTGAAAAAATCGCCAAATCACCAAATCACCAAATCACCATATGCTATCAATTGCCGATAAGGATAAAGGGCGCCCAGTAATAGGGGGCGGAATATTTATTGCTGTTGAGAAGATCCAGTTTTGCTTTTCTCAGGTTGTCGCTGTACCCGGCATTGGGGTTTTCAATCTGGTTTTGGTAAAAATCCTTCATGAGGCTGGCAGTGGAAACGTCGGCAACATTCCAGTAAGAAACAATAATATTCCTGGCGCCTGCATAGATAAGAGCCCTTGAAAGACCGATCACCCCTTCTCCCCTGGTAATTTTACCCAGTCCTGTCCGGCAGGCAGAAAGAGTGACAAGGTTGGCATCGAGCTGAAGATTATAGATTTCCCCCGCATAAAGTTTCCCGTCGTCACCGGGTTTATCCGGTTGAAGGTAAACGCAGGAAAGATCGGGATTTGCCTCATCAACGAGGCCGTGTGTGGCCAGGTGAATAAAATTATATTTTTTCAGGGTATCGGATTTAAGCAGGGATTCGCTGGCAGCTTTGCCTGTATAGAGTGTTGAAGTAAGATGGCGTTGCCTGAATACGCCGGAGATCTCGTCAACTTCCTTCAGGGTTCCGGGTAAGCTTGCAAGCCTGTCGGAGGGTGGAAAATTGACCGGGGCACAAAGAAAGATCGAAGGTGACTGACTGATCTTTGTCTTTGATTTTTCAAGCATCAGTCCGGCCGAATATTCATACCGGATATTATATTTTTTTATCAGGAAAGGAGCATCGCTGTAGTTCCCCGCGGCATGGTCATTGCGTGCCAGCAAAGCCTCGAACGGGATAATGGCCAGTCTGCCTGCAGGAATGATGATCAGGTTCTTAATATTACCCGGAATTTGCGGGATCAGCTTTTTATAAAGTTCGGTAGAAGTCAATTCGCAGGACATAATCTCGTCATAATACATGCTGTTCCTGAACCCTGTTATCATCCTGTCAAAATTTTCGGTGATCGGGTGATCAATAATCCGGTATTTATTATGACTGATCAGGAAAATATATAGCCGTTTATTTTTTTCATCAATAAAATAACTCAGGACGGCGGAGGAAGGGTCGAGAAGTTGCTGGACATCACCGACCGTGGGCGCCTCCGTATTGAATTTCAGGTTGTAATATTCAGGATAATTCTTTTCAAGATTTTTAACAAAAGTTTCGTATTCCCGGTTCAGTTCGAAGGCTTTGTTACGCAGCGCTTCAAGGTTATTATTTCCGGCCATTGTCGCGATTTTCCTCGAAACGGTTGCCATTTCCGACTTAAGTTCCTTTTCGTGGTCCAGCAGGTCGGAAGGTATACCCGCGTAGGACTTTGCATCGGTATCGGATATAGCTTCCTGCAATACGGCGCCCTTGCTTTTCTCGGCAAAGAAAAAGGCCAGGTCGCGATAGGGTTTCCTTAAAAGGGAATTCAATGCCGCTTCATCGGATATCCTTACCCCGTCGGAATAAACATCTCCGGACAGGGTGCCCAGGGCTATTTTGTCGTTTTCGTTCATGCTTTGCTGCCTGAGCCTTTCGATAAGGGAATCGCACTGAACCAATGTCTTCAGTGCGATCTTCAGATTTCTGAACCTCAGGGTCTTGCCGTAATACTGCGATTCAAGCGCTTCCGCTTTGAAAAGCAGGGAGTATAGCAGCACATCGCCGTTAAAATAATTTGAAGTTGATGGGTTGTCTTTAATTTCCGGGTCATTGAAATTTCCAACATTGGCGATAAGTGCTCCCTGGTAATATTCAAGGGCCTTGTCATAGTTACCCAGCGATAGCTCGGTATTTCCCATTTCATTGAGAACGGTGGCTATTTCCGGATGTTTTTTGCCGAATACATCGCGGTACATCGAGAGTGCCTTGTTAAAATAATCCATCGCGACATTAAAGGCGCCGGACTTCGCATAGGTCTCACCGATATTCTGTAATACAAAAGCTTTGTTGGGGTGGGATCCCTGGTAGACCGTTTCCCAGATTTTCAGGGCCGCATTGAAATTATTGAGGGCATCATTATATTTTCCCAGATCACGGTCGATGACGGCCAGGTTGGTTTTGGCAATCGCCACCTTGGGATGATTATCACCGTGGATCTCCCTGTATATATTCAGTGCCTGGTTGTAATCGTCAACCGCCTTGTTTTTATCTATCTGGGAATATACCAGTCCGAGGTCATTGTATGAAGCCGCCAGCAATTCCCTGTTCATCCCTGCAATATCCTTGCGAATGTCGAGCGCTCTCAGCATCTGTTCAAGCGCCTGGTTATACTTACCGGTGTTCAGGTATACAAGGCCCAGCATGTCTACCGTCCTTGCAGCCTCGAGGGAATTCATTTGATGCAAGTCCTCAAAAATTCCGGTAGCCTCCTGCAGGTCTTTTTCGGCAAGGTCATTACGACCCTGGTTAAGCTCAAGGAAGGCTTTGTTGTTCTTTGTAACGGCTTCAAGCCTGCGTGATAAATGTTGATTGTCTATTGTTGTTAGCAGGCTATCAATTGATGTCTTTGCTTTATCATATAGTCCAAGCCCGATCAGGGCCTGAATCTTTACATTTTCCAATAAAATCTTTTCGGTAATATCGGTGATTGCCGGCAGGTTGTGATCAACCATGGATATGACCGGATTATAATTGGAATCCATGATCAGTGAATCAGCTCTGTGAACGTGATCCTGGCCTGTTGCCCGGTATGACATATGCAGGATCGGCAATATGAAGAAAAGATATTTTTTCATCGTTAAAACCTGTAATAATAGCTGAAGGTCATCACATGCGGACGGGTAAGCCCGTCGGGTTCTACTGACCGGTTGATAATTTTACGTCCATAAAGGAATTTAACCCCTGACCGTACATTGAAACTGTAACCCGCTGTTAATAATCCGGTCATTGCCAGCCCTGTAGTTCCGGCAAGTTTTTCGCGTACACCCGTTTTGGGATTATTGATTGCATCCTTCGTTATCCTGTATATGGGAAGCAGACCGATGGCAATATTGAACCGTGAAAAACGGAAATTCCTTTCCACGCGCATCATAATATCGGTCCCTCTTTTCAGGTTCCAGGCAGCGGGATAATGATGAAGATCCGTTGTATCGGTATTGGGCCATT
>JBJKSY010000537.1:0-28281 GCA_046703645.1 Cyclobacteriaceae bacterium | reverse complement strand
GATGATCTTGTTCATCAATGGCGCAGGAGCTATGAAGTTCCTCCACCTAATGGGGAATGTCTGAAAGATACGGCTGAACGCACAATACCGTTTTTTAAGGATGATATTTTGCCGCATCTGGAAGCAGGCAAAAACGTTCTGGTGTCGGCACATGGCAACAGCCTGCGTTCTATTGTGATGTTTATAGATGGGTTGACAAAGGAACAGGTTCTCAAGCTGGAAATTCCGACAGGTAAACCTCTTTTTTATGATTTCAAAAACGGAAAACTTGAGAAAGTCAATAGCTGATGCTTGGTTCAATCAAAAATGAAAAAATAAAAATGAGCACAAGCATTTTGTTAAATTCTTATTGATAGATTACTCTGAACAATAAGATTCGTTAGACAAAAAAGTCTGAAAGAATTAATTCATCATTTCCATAACCGGTTTATGCTTCAGGTCCGGGCTTATGAATTTTATCCCCAGGTTCATGCCACGGAGAATAAATAGGACTCCCAGGAAAAAAATAAAAACCGGGATCAGCCTGGCGGCTTTTCTTCGGGTTGTTACGCTTACAAGTTTTCCGAATATTGATACGGTGAACATGACAGGGAATGTTCCGGCCCCGAAGAGAGCCATGTATACCGCTGCATTCAGGGTATTTCCTGTATTCAGAGCCCCGGCCAGCGCTACATAAACTAAGCCGCAGGGAAGAAATCCGTTCAGGAGGCCTATCAGCAGAAGCGAACTTTTGCCTTTTTTCCCCAGTTGTTCCCCAAGCTTATTCTTTAAAAAATTGTTAAATCTCAAAAGGAAACCAGCCGCCTGAAGATGTCTCGACAGGGAATAGGGTATGAGGAGGGAAAGAATCAGCAAAACACCAGTAATAATGGATACCCATTGCTGTGCCCCGGCAAGGTACAATCCTTTCCCGATGAACCCGGCAACCATACCGATTAATGCATAGGTAATGATCCTTCCCAGATTATAAAGGGCCCTCCCGGCAAAAAGATTAAAACCTGTGTGATTACTTCCGGGAAGAGCAAGTGCAATTGGACCGCACATCCCGATGCAGTGGATGCTTCCTGCCAATCCTACCAATAAGGCTGTAATCAACCACATATTGATTTATAAAACCAGGTCTTCTTCCTTCATATATTTTTTCCCCGCATTTTCCCAGTAGATCTTCAGGTTCCACAGCCCTTTATGCAGGCTGGCCACACTCAACTGTTGCTGGTGAAGATCGTCAACTTCCACCTGGAATTCCGTATCGAGACCTGGATCTGACGGCCGCATTAACCGGATAGTTCCTGTAATTTTTCCCGAATTTTCAGGGGGAAAAGATATATTCACCACATGATTTACCGCATCATATTCCACTTTGATAGGAGTTTTAAGTGCTACCGCGTTCTTCATCATATTGATCTGATCCTGGTATTTCAGCTCCTTCTCATAATAATCATCTGAAACAAGCGGAACATCATGCCGGTAGGACATGACTACCAATACCAGAGTCAGGACGACGAATCCAAGATAGAGAAACAATATTTTATATCCCCAGCTCATTTTATTTTTACCGGGCCAAAAAAAGTGGTTTTAACCCGGTTAATTAATTTCCCGTCTTCCATCACATCGAGAACAAGGGAAGTCTTCATGCTTTTGATGTCAGTTTTCGGCAAATCTATGAAGAATATGCCGTCGATTTCGCCGTTTGCCGGGATATGAATATTCTGACCCCCGACCTTGCGAATAGTGCCATCAGGATAATTTTCAAGTATTAACTCAAGATCCTTATCGGCAAATGTTTTATTCACGAACTGAATATTATACAAATTGCTGATTTTGTTTTCAGGCTGTTCCTGGTATAAAGTTCCGGGAACTCTGAGTACCGTGGTCTCGACCGGAGTCCTGCTGACCAGGATAATGCCAAGCAGACTTATAAGAAGGAAGAGTACAACACTGTAGCCGATCACCCTTGAAGTGAAGAGAGTCTTCAACGATTCCTTGATGCTGCTGTAGGAGGCATAACGGATAAGGCCGCGGGGTTTCCTTATCCTTGTCATTACATCATCGCAGGCATCCATGCAGGCAGTGCAATTCACGCACTCGAGCTGTGTACCGTTACGGATGTCAATCCCTGTCGGACAAACATGAACACACATTTTGCAGTCGATGCAGTCGCCCCGGTCAACCGTAACAGGATTGTTTTTTTTAAGTTTGCCGCGGGGTTCGCCCCGAATCCAGTCATACATGACAACAATTGAACTTTTCCCGAGAAATACGCTCTGTAACCTTCCATAAGGGCAGACTGCTACACAGGCCTGTTCACGGAAAAAAGCGAAGATAAAATAGAAAATGCCGGAGAACCCGACCAGGCCGGTGAATCCCGCAAGGTGATCTAACGGTGAATGTGTTACAAGAACCCTGACTTCATCAATTCCCACAAGATAGGCCATCAGGGTATGGGCGATCAATACCGCTATCAGGATAAAAATGGAATGTTTCAGCAATTTCTTGCTGATTTTTTCCGAATTCCATGGCATCGAATTCAATTTCCGTTGTTTGCCGGCATCCCCTTCGATCCAGTATTCAATTTTCCGGAATACCATTTCCATGAATATGGTTTGCGGACAAGCCCATCCGCACCATACTCTTCCGTAAATAACAGTAAACAGGACAATGAAAACCACGAAGGTGATCATGGCAAGAACGAAAATGACAAAATCCTGGGGCCAGAAAGGAAAACCGAAAATGATGAATTTCCTGTTGATGATGTCAAAAAGCATGAAAGCATGACCATTGACCCTGATGAAGGGTCCCGCAAAAAGCAATAACAGCAGAACAATGGCCACATAGACCCTTGAGGTATGGTACCGGCCCCTGGGTTTCTTTGGGTACAACCATACTCTTTTCCCGGATACATCGACCGTGGCTAATTTATCCCTGAATTGGTTGTCGTAACTGTAAAGATCTTCAGTTTCGTTATCCATACTATTTAGCAACAGTAGAGTCTGCAGGCTGATTTACCATTCCCTGGCTTGTAGAATCCGGTTTAACGTTTTCATTCCCCGAAGGAACATATAATGTACCCTGGGGATCCTTGGGCTTGGCAGGTTTGGTGCCCTGCAGGGTATGGACAAAACAGGCGACATCCCGGATCTGGCTGGGACTCAACTGGTTCATCCAGGTAATCATACCTTTTTCGGGAACTCCGTATTTTATCGTCCTGAAAATATCTTTAAGGCTTCCTCCATGGATCCAGTATTTATCCGTAAGGTTAGGCCCGATTCCTCCTCCTCCGTCAACGGCATGGCAGGGTGTGCAATTCTTGGCGAATATATCTTTACCGTCATTGATTATGGCCGGATCATCGGAAAATACGACATTGTTTTCATCGATTGAAGCGGCAAGGGAAGCTTTATGTACCTTGATTTCCTGTGCGGCACGCGCCATCTGGCGGTTGTATTCTTCATGCGAAAGGGGAAATACATGGAAAACATGAAATGCCATTAAATACAATGCCGCCCATCCTATGGTAAAGAAGAAAAGCCATTTCCACCACGGCGGAAGATGATTGTCCAATTCACGGATCCCGTCATAATTATGATCCAGCATCACCTCTTCTTCTTTTTCCACTGGTACGGCATCCATCATATTTTTAGTTATCCGCTGGAACCAGCTTTCGGATTCCTTTTCCTGTACAGCAGGAGTGGCACCTGCAACGGCTGTTGTCTTCTGACCGGTAAGGACATTCTTTAAAACATAGACGGCATATATAGCCACCAGCAATACTATAATTGAAACAATAATTACAACCCAGATGGCTATTATCAATAACTGGTTCGGGTTCGTAGCGGAGGAACCCTGTGCTGCCGGATCCTGTGCAACGGTTTGGGCAAAAACCATGTTGCCGGTGAAATGACTTATCAGAATTATTAATAGTTTCTTCATTATGTCAAAATTATTTTCGTCCTGTTAATTTTTGGTTTCATTCGGATGATCGTTATCGTCAAGCGGCATATTTTTCATCCTGTCCGTAAAAGTTTTATCAGTCCTTAACACCCTGATCAATACGCCTGTGAAAAAGATAAAAAAAATGACCAGTCCGATCAGTGGCCAGATCTGAATATTTTCGATTGATTCCATTATATTCCTGTACATACTGATTAAGGATTTGGAACAGTTGTATCGTTATTCTTCACTTTAATGTCGGTTCCCAGCCGCTGAATATAGGCGATCAGGGCAATGACCTCAAGGTTCGGATCCGTTTCAATTCCATTCTTTTTAAGATCAGTGGCTATTGAATCCGCCTGGGCTTCGAGGTCATTGATACATTGGTTCTCATATCCATTTGGATAGGGGACTCCAAGTTCTCTCATAACCTTGATCTTTTTTGGAGTCGATTCTTTATCAAGAACGTTTTCGTAGAGCCATGGGTAAGGAGGCATTATGGAACCCGATGAAACAGACCTGGGATCAAAGAAATGATTATAATGCCAGGCATTTGAATATTTCCCGCCTTCCCTCGCCAGGTCAGGCCCGGTTCTTTTCGATCCCCAGAGGAAGGGATGATCGTATACGAATTCTCCAGCCTTGGAATATTCCCCATACCTGACTGTTTCGGAACGGAACGGCCTGATAAGCTGGGAATGACAATTATTACAGCCTTCCCGAATGTAAATATCCCTTCCCTGTAGTTCCAGCGGAGTATATGGTTTAACACTGGCTATGGTAGGAATATTTGATTTTATAAGGAAGGTGGGGACGAATTCAACAATTCCCCCGATAGCAATGGCGATAAATGCGAGAACCGTGAAAAGTGCGGGTTTTCCTTCAAGAACACGGTGCCAGAATGTTTCCCTTACCGGTCCCTTTTCCAGAGCAGGTGCTTCCGCATCTTCATTGGGAATGAATTTCCCCTGTTTGGCAGTTTTGACCAGGTTAAAGGTCATCATAATGGCTCCCGACAGGTATAAAGCACCTCCCACGGAACGGAGCATGTACATGGGAATAATCTGTTTCACTGTTTCCAGGAAATTGGGGTAAACGAGGAATCCGTCGGCATTGAATTGTTTCCACATCAGGCTTTGGGTCCAGCCTGCGAAGTACATCGGCAAGGCATAGAAGATGATTCCGAGTGTCCCGATCCAGAAATGCGTATTGGCCAGTTTTTTGGAATAAAGCTTTGTCCCCCATAATCTCGGGACCATCCAGTACAGGATCCCGAAGGTCAGGAACCCGTTCCAGCCCAATCCGCCGATATGCACATGGGCGATTACCCAGTCCGTAAAATGAGCAAATGCATTCACATTTTTAAGCGAAAGCATGGGGCCTTCAAAAGTACCCATTCCATAAGCGGTTACAGCAACCACCATGAATTTCAATATCGGGTCTTCGCGGACTTTATCCCATGCACCGCGAAGGGTAAGAAGGCCGTTCAGCATACCTCCCCAGCTTGGAGCTATCAGCATGATTGAGAAAACCGTTCCCAGCGATTGTGCCCAGTCAGGAAGCGCCGAATACAGAAGATGGTGAGGCCCAGCCCAAATATATATGAATATCAATGCCCAGAAATGGATGATCGAGAGCTTGTAGGAATATATCGGCCGGTTTGCCGCCTTAGGCAGAAAATAATACATCAGTCCCAGGTAGGGAGTGGTCAGGAAGAATGCCACGGCATTATGCCCGTACCACCATTGGACCAGGGCATCCTGAACACCGGCATAAACGGGATAACTTTTAAGAAATGATACCGGAATTTCAATTGAATTTACAATATGCAAAACAGCAACCGTTATAAAAGTGGCTATATAAAACCATATTGCCACATACATATGCCGCTCCCTTCTCTTGAAAATAGTCCCCAGGAGGTTTATGCCGAATACCACCCAAACAATGGCGATGGCAATATCGATCGGCCATTCCAGTTCGGCATATTCCTTGGAGGTTGTAAATCCCATGGGAAGGGTTATTGCAGCAGCCAGAATGATCAGTTGCCATCCGATGAAATGGATCCAACTTAACTTATCGCTGTAAAGCCTGGTTTTCAACAATCGCTGTATGGAATAATATATACCGGCGAACATGGCATTACCTACAAATGCAAATATGATCGCATTGGTATGCAGGGGCCTGATGTGACTAAAAGTTATGTAGGGAATGCCCATGTTAAGCTGGGGATAATAAAGCTCGACAGCGATAGTCAAACCTACCAGCATCCCTATCAGGCCGAAAACAACTGTTGCGATAATAAAATATTTGACAATTTTATTATCGTATTGGAACTTTTCTAGACTCATATGTTGTAACCTGGTTAATTTTAAGAATTCGTGCAAAATAAAGACAATGCGATTTTTAATTTATGATATAAATCACATTTTATAAAAAATTTATGATGATAAAAATAAGGATAAACCCTTGTAAATCAATATATTACCTTCGAACCGGCATGTTCAGGGGGGTGGGGAATTAACGATTGTTCCGATCCGGGAAATTTAAGCAATTCTTTTTCCATATCACCCGGTTCGAGCCAGGGAATGAGGTGCCCGGTATTCTTATAAATTTTCATTGTTACCCGTGCATTGACAAGCATCTTTTGAGCGAAATAGGCGTTAGCCAACGGAACCAGACCGTCATTGATTCCGTGGATGATCGTTACCGGCATCCTTATCCTTCTCCATCCGGGGATCATTTTCTTAAGTTCAGCCACGTGGGCGAGTTTTTCTTCGTTGGCCACGTATAAAGCATGGGGCAATATCCAGTGAAAGGGGGCCCAGCCCAGTATATAATTGATCCAGAAAATTTTTTCATGTCCCGGATCAACCGCAGCCCCTACCAATTGCAGCGCTCCGATTTTATCAGGTTCCAGCATTGCCATTTTCGCTACTATGGGACCTCCATAAGAATGACCAACCAGCAGGGGCCTGGCAGGATTTTCATTCAGGTCAACTAGGGGAAGCAAAGCTTTTGCCTGTTCTTCAAGGGAGGTCAGGGGACGACCGAACCCTGAATGACCATACCCGGGCCTGTCGACGGATATCATCCTGAATCTTTTCCTGAGGGTAGAATCATCGAGGAAATCCATGAAAGCATCCAGGGACCCGGGTGCGCCATGCACAAAAATGATCAATGGCTTGCCTTCATTACCCACCTCGGCATACCGGATCATGTATTTACCATAAGAATAATAATGAATACTTACAGGTTCCTTGTCGATCTGCAAACGTTTAAGTAGTTGATGGTCGGACAACCGGATGTCGGTGATCCTTAATAAGCCCATCAGCAGAATAAATCCCCAAAGGATAAATTGCATGAATCCAAGGCGGAAATTAATCCGTTATTTCAAACAAATCATAATCTTTCCCGAAGCCGTATTTTACAAGATCATGCAGCTCGAAAGTCTCGAATGTTTCGAGGTTTTTAACTAGGAATCCGTTATCACCGATCCTTTCGAGAATTGAAAACCTGACCCTGTCGCCCAGATTTATCATTTCGTATTTATGACCTATCCGCAATGTATCGAATGACTGAGGCATGATATTGATAAATATTCAATAATTAAATATTTATTTCCAGGCTCCGGATTTCAGGCTGCACCATACAGGCTGCAAATTTCAAGAGCCAGGCGCCAGGTTCCAATTACCAATCACCATTAAATCCCGGAGTCTTTCCGTCATTTCAGGTTCCGGGATTTTCATTTCCCGGATTTTCCGGACTTTCTTTTCCATCCTCCTTTTTGCCGGATTCAGGAGCATCTTTTTTTTGTTTAATGTTATCATCAAACAACATCCTGACGGCCGGGGATTCCGTATCATCATATTGCCCGGATCTTACTGCCCAGATAAAAGCCACCAGGAACCCGGCTGCCACCAGTACGCTGAAAATGATCAGGATCACGATTACTGACATATGCTAAAGTTTATTTATCCTGGCAAAAATACTTACCATGAGGGTTGAAAATGCTACCACCGAAATGCTGCTTGCCGGCATAAGGATAGCGGCCACCAGTGGAGACAGTAGACCCGACACGGCATAACCCAGCCCGATTAAATTATAAAGAAACGAAATAATCAGGCTCGCGATAATAATTTTCCTTGCCGTATGAGTAAATGAAATAAGGCGAGGCAATAAATTTAATTTATCTCCTTTAAGGATGGCATCACTTGCAGGTGTGAACAATGTAATATCATCTGTGACCGCAATTCCTACCTCAGCGGTCTTAAGTGCACCCGCATCATTCAGGCCATCACCGAGCATCATTACTTTCCTGTGATTTGATTGCAATTCATTAATATAATTCAATTTCTTTTCAGGATCCTGCCTGAATTTCATTTCTGTACCTTCAGGGAACAGGGAATTCAGGAATTTTTTTTCTGCCTCATTATCGCCCGATAATATACTTAATCCCCATTTCCCCGATAATTTTCCTGCCAATTGGTCAATGTCATCACGGTACCTGTTCTTAAACAGAAAATATCCTGTTTTCTTCTTATCGATTGCCACGAATACGCGGGATTGATCAGGTTCCGTAAAATTATTTCCTTCAGGGAGGAGGTTTTCCATGAATTTCCTAGAGCCGATTTTTATCTCATGACCTTTTACATTTGCCTTAATACCAAGACCGGGGATTTCCTCAAAATCGGAAATATCGGGATTATCAGGAAGCCCGTTATTTCCATAATGCAGGATGGAACGATTAGCCGGGTGGATGGAACCGGAAGCGGCAGCTTTTATCAGTAAAATCTCACTATCCGATAAAGGATCTCCTGCATATTCAATCTTATTATCTCCTGATTCAGTTAATGTTCCGGTTTTATCGAAAACAATATGGTTGATATTTACCATGTCTTCGATCACCGAGGTGTTTCTGACATAAAACTGGTTTCTGCCGAATATCTTCATGGTGCTTCCGAGTGTAAACGGTGTTGCGAGCGATAAGGCACAGGGACAGGCTACAATCAGAACGGCCGTAAAGATAAACCAGGCTTTCCCCGGATCGATGAATAGCCAGACTGTCAGCGAAACGAGGGCAATTGTTAGCACGATAACAGTGAAATTCCTGCTGATTACATTGATAAAATGGCGGATCTCGCTATCCTTGTCTTTCCTGAAAATCTCATTATTCCAAAGTTGTGTCAGGTAACTCTGTGAAACCGGTTTCTCAACAGCCAGTCTTATCGCAGAGCCCACCTGCCTTCCGCCGGCATAAATAAAGTCGCCTTTTTCCTTTAACACGGGTTCGGATTCGCCTGTAATGAAGCTATAATCAACGAAAGTTTTTTCAGCCAGGAGGATACTGTCAGCCGGGATGATCTCATTGTTCCGGACCAGGATGATATTGCCTTTTTTCAGTTCCCTGACGGGTACTGAAACCTTTTCCTCCCCGTTGTATTTCGTTATGGCAAGCGGGAAGTAAGACCGGTAATCCCTGTCAAACGAAAGTCCTTCATAGGTGAGCCCTTGTATCCATTTGCCGATCAGGAGAAAAAAAACGAGTCCGGCCAGGGAATCGAAATACCCCGGGTGATGCAAAACCAGGACTTCAACCAGGCTATCCATGAAAAGAGTAATGATCCCGATGGAAACAGGGACATCTATATTTATATATTTCGCACGGATCCCTGCAAGCGCGGACGAAAAGTACACCGTGCTGCAATAAAACACCACCGGCAAACTGAGCAGGATTACCAGGCCCATGAAAAATTGCTGGAGGCCAGGATCGTCGATTCCCTCAAATCCGAAATAAGAAGGAAAGCTGAGAAGCATGATATTCCCAAAGCAAAAACCTGCAACTCCCATCCTAATCAGGAGGCTTAGATTTTTTTTCTTATGCCTTGAATGGCCTTCCTGTTCAAGGCTGATATAAGGTTCATACCCGATAGTCGACAGCAGGGTTACAAGTTCCCTGAGGGGAATGGCACCAGGATCAAAATCAATGGTTATCTCTTTTTTTGTGAAATTCACCCGGGAATATCGAATTCCATCGCGTAACCCGGCCAGGTTTTCAAGAAGCCAGATGCAGGAAGAACAGTGTATGGAAGGAATATAAAATGACACCCGGGCGAAGTTGCCATCGCGGTATGATAAAAGGCTGTCCTGGATCTCCCTGTTGTCGAGGTAATCAAATTTCTCGCCGAAGTTCTTTGTTTTGATTGTAATTCCCGGATTTTTTTCCAGGTCGTAATAATTGCAGAGCCCTTTCCGGTCAAGGATCTCATAAACGGTTTTGCACCCGTTACAGCAGAAGTCCTTTCCTTCGAATATCACATGATCTCCCCGGCAAATGTCACCGCAGTGATAACAGATCACCTTTTTTATTTCGGCTTTTTTACCTGCTGCAGGGTTTTCCATGTCGATCTTCAAGAAAAACGATTTAAAGAATCCGTCCGGTCAAAATCCCGGATACCGCGAATATTGTCTGATATACATTCTTGCCGGAATTTATGCTATTGGCCCGGGGATATAACCTCAAAACTATATCAAAATTTGGTGGCTTGCCCGTCCTGGTGCATTTTTGCTGATTAACGGGTCCGTAGGCTTTCCCACCAACAGGCTATGGATAAGTTTACAGTTTTACCCATATCACACAGAAAGGAAGATCATGGCTGCTAAAAAAGCATCGTTAAGAAAAATATTTGCCACAATAATCTGGCCCCGCAGAAAGTTGTTGTTATTGGGCCTGATATTGATCATTATTAACCGGATTTCAGGTCTTGCTATCCCCGGGGCCAGCAAGTATCTGATCGATAATGTAATTGCCAAGGGGGATATTCATTTCATGAAAATTCTTCTGGCAGGTGTAGCCGGGGCGATTGTTATACAATCAGCGACTTCTTATTATCTCACCCGGTTGCTTAGTGTGGAAGCTCAGCGACTGATATCAAATCTGCGTTCTGAAGTTCAGCAGCATATTATACGTCTCCCGACCCGGTTCTTTGATAATACCAAGTCGGGAGAATTGGTTTCAAGGATCATGACAGATGTGGAAGGAGTCCGTAACCTGGTGGGTACCGGACTGGTGCAATTATTCGGGGGAGTTCTCACATCGGTGATTGCCCTGGTCATACTTATCCGGATCAGTCCTTTGTTAACATTATATGTTATGGTTCCGCTGACCGTCTTCGGGCTTATTTCCTTAAAGGCATTCGGATTTATAAGGCCTATTTTCAGGGAACGCGGACAGATCAATGCGGAAGTTACCGGTCGCCTGACAGAATCCCTGAACGGGGTCCGGGTCATAAAAGGATTTAATGCTGAAATGCAGGAGATCAGGATCTTTGCTGAGGGCGTTGACAGGCTTTTCAAAAATGTCCGCAAAAGCCTGACATCTACCAGCCTTGTAACCAGTACGGCAACTTTCCTTCTGGGTATGGCTACAGTTGCCATAATGGCTATCGGGGGCACAATGATCATTCATGGTAAGATGACTGTCGGGGATTTCGTTGCGTTTTCCCTGTACCTGGGTTTCATGGTTGCCCCGATCGTCCAGATGAGCAATATAGGATCGCAGATCACTGAGGCTTTTGCCGGCCTCGACCGTACCGAAGAGATCATGAAAAAGGATCGGGAAATTGATGATCCCGGCCGGACACGTTCCATTGATACTATAAAAGGCGACCTGGCGTTCAGGGATATTCGATTTTCCTATGAGCCCGGAAAAGAGATCCTGCATGGCATAAGTTTTACCGCTCCATCCGGATCGGTGACTGCCCTGGTAGGCAGTTCCGGATCAGGGAAAACAACCATTGCAGGGTTAACGGCTACCTTTTTAAAACCCGATAGCGGTGAAATCAGCATAGACGGGGTTAACCTGAATGAGATCACCCTCGACAGTTACCGGAGCCAGCTTGGCGTGGTCCTACAGGATGATTTTCTATTTGAAGGAACCATTCGGCAGAACATCATGTTCCCGCGCCCACAGGCGAGTGAAGAACAATTGCTTCATGCAGTTGAGTCGGCCCACGTTAAGGAATTTTCCGATCGATTGGAAAAAGGACTCGATACCCTGATCGGAGAGAGGGGAATAAAATTATCGGGGGGGCAACGTCAAAGAGTTGCCATTGCCAGGGCCCTGCTGGCAGATCCCAGAATTCTAATCCTGGATGAAGCCACTTCAAACCTTGATACGGAAAGCGAATCCTATATCCAGGAAAGCCTTTTCAACCTGATGAAAGGAAGGACAACACTTGTTATCGCTCACAGGTTGAGCACAATTCGCAAGGCCGATCAGATTCTGGTTATAGAGAACGGAAATATTGTAGAACGGGGAACCCATGAAGAACTGATAAGGCTCGAGGGAAGATATTACCAACTTTATACTTACCAGGCAAGGATCTGAAAAAGACGTTTGGAGGACGGGAAGGTTATCAATAAGTTAAGATACTTTGCTTATCAACGGTAAGTTTCTTTTTCTTCACCGGAATGCCGGCTTCTGATCTTATCAAGCAAATTATTAAGCGCTGATGCTTCATCACCGGACAGGCCGGAGGTCAGATCGTCAAGATCATTGATATGGTTTTCAATTATATCAAGCAGCTTGATTCCCTTTTCGCTGATGGTAACATCCACAAGACGCTTATCCGATGAGCATACACTTTTGGTCACCAGTTCCCTCAGTGCCAGACGGTCAACAATCCGGCTTGCATCCGAGTTTTTATCCAGCATTCGTGTCCTGATCTCACAGGTAGAGATGCTCTTCGGGTATTGACCTTTGAGGATCCGAAGGACATTGTACTGTTTAGCGGTGATTTTATATCTGTCAAAGAATTCCTGATGACGGTCCAGCAACCAGTTGGTGGTATACACCAGGTTCAATGCCGCTTTCTGATATTCGTTACGGAATGTTCTCTGTTTAATCTCTTCCTCTAATTGCATAAAATGTAAAAAAAGGGCCTTTCGGCCCTGAAATTTCATCATTTATCCTTGTTTTTGCAACTCGATATTGCATTCAATCCGGATTTCTGGGCCTACGATGGCTCCCCCAGCTTCCATCAGGGCATTCCATTTCAGGTCATAGTCGAAACGATTGATCTTTCCCAGGACCTTAAATCCTGCTTTTTCAACACCTGAGAACGGATCTTTAACTTTTCCCCTGAATACTACATCCAGCCTTACAGGTTTTGTAATATCCCTTATTTTAAGATCGCCTTTCAGCGCATATTTTTTTTCATTTTTAACAAGCTTACCCTTAAACAGAAGGTTTGGGTATTTAGCGGCATTGAAGAAATCATCAGATTTGAGGTGATTGTCCCTGGCTTCGTTATTGGTGTCAATGGAACCTGTTTCGGCGCTGAATTCAACCTCAGTCCCGTTAAAATCATCGGAATTGCTGAGGATTTTACCATCAAACGACCTGAAATGACCCCTTACATCGGTTATAATAAGGTGTGTGGCATGAAACATGACCTCTGAATGACTTAAATCAAAGGCCCATCCGGTTTTTGTTTCCGCTTCCAATACATTTTTCATAATCATGTTTATTTAATGTTAGTAATTGAATTTGTGTCATTATTCTATTATAACGTTGTTTTAACATTAATGTTTAAACATTGATATAGTTTTTAAAAAAAATCAATCAAAATCCCTGCGGATAATGAAGGTTTTCTGTGTAAAAAGGAGGGGAAGCAGGGTAAGGATAAGAACGGTTGAGTAGACGGTCATATCCACATAAATCAGGAATAAAATGGATATGCTGGCTCCCATCGTAAACCAGAACATTACCGAGATAAATACGGCAAGCCAGGCCCATTTTGCAATTTTTATAAACGGACCGAATGCTACATAAATCAGGAATGAACCGTTGCCGACTGAAAAAAGACCATAGATAAGGAAAGTCCACCACAGGTCATTATTCGCGGATTGTTTCGGCAAAAGCTTATAAAATACGGATAAGAATCTCAATGAGGCCGGGAAAAAAAGGCTGTGGACTCCCAGGATAGTAAGAAGAATGCCCATCAGCATTACTATGATGGCTAAAACTGTAATCCACCAGGCCCAGAGTTTCATTGAAATTGGTATTAACAGATTAAAATAATTAAAACTTACCAATCCGGCATAAAAAGAGCGGAAATAATACTTACTTTTATTTTATTCGTAAAATCAGGGCAAAGGTTTTAAAATTTGCCCTGAAACCTGTTGAATTCCCGATGTATTGATATCTACCGGGCCAATAATCCCCCCTATTTGAAATGGCTTATTTAGCCCTCGTGGCTTTAAAGGGAATGTCAAAACCACTGGCGCTAATAGTTCCATTGAATTCATCGCCCTGGAAATCGCCTTTCAGATCCATTTCATTTCCCTGTACCTCGAATTTAGCAGTAAGTTTTCCATCCTTAATCAAAAGATCCGTCAGGTCGACAGAACCCATATCGGAATTAAGAGCTCCGGAAAAATCTTTACCAGCCTCCTTTATTTCCATGTTTCCGCTTATATTTCCCTGGGGTGTCTGAAGGTCATAATTCCATTTTCCTACATAAGCGGAAGCCAGTTTTTTTGTTGAGGCGCAGCCTGATATTAAAAAAATGCCAAAGATGATGGCAAAAAGCAATGATGTTGAATTTTTCATAAAAGATCCGTTTTAAAAAATTTAATTGAATGCATAAGTTATTAATAAGTACTGTTCCAAATCAACTTAATCGGGTAATAATTTACTGCCGGTAAAAATAATTTTTATACGGCAGAAATATTTGCTGAATAATTCTTCCGGTTTAAACTCCGGGCAGGGTATTGAATGCTTTCACTGTTTTTTAATATATTTTTCAGAATACAGCGTATTATTTCCAAGGCCGATTCTCAGGACATACATTCCGGGCGGAACAGTTGATAAATTCAATTCGGGGATAAAATCATAACTGTTCTTCAAAAAGGTCTCTTTATACATCAAAAATCCTGAGGAATTTATCAGGGATACCGATACCGGTCCCTGATAAGAATCGGTAAGTTTGATTTTCAGGATTTTATCACCGGGATTAGGATAAATTACGAGGAATTTTTTCTCCGGATTTTCCTGTAAGCCTGTAACGGTAATCACCATGGATTTCTTTGCCTGGCATCCGTTGGCAGCATCCACTGTTAAAGTTATTGTAATATCCGAACTGGCATTCAGGGTGAATGAAGGGTTTTCAACCATGCTTGTCTGGCCGTCGCTTAATTGCCAGAACCAACTTGCAGCCAGCGTGCTTTTATCAGTGAAATTAACCAGTGTGGACCGGTTCCCGATTATGTCCTGAATGCTTGTCGAAAAATCGGCAACAGGTGATTCATTTTTTGTGATATGAATTTCCGGTGAGTGGGAAATGCAGTTCAGGCGGTTATCACGTACCTGCAGTGAATAAGTTCCGGAATCGGTAACGTAAATATTCCTGGTAGTTTGTCCTCCCGGATTCCATAGGTATTGATCGGCGGGTCCGGCAATTAAAGTGACCGTATCATTACTGCAAAGCACTGTTGATCCTGATACGGTTATATCGGGACTTGCTTTAACAATTACATATGCCGGTATGCGGATGCTTTCCCAGGAATTATCTGCATTTGATACATAAAATATGCTGTCATTATTCATATTATTAATTGCCAGGCTATCCCCGGAATATACAGGATTACCACCTGATTTATCAGTATACCAGTTAAATCGGTTCGCCCCGGAGGCGGTCAGAAGTGCGTTGGAATTCCAGCAAACCGTGTCATTGGAAGGGACGGGAACCTGAGCCCGCAGGGTATAATTATACATGGTATCGGCAGCCGCGGCGGAAGCGAGAAGTTCCGGAAGATCTTTGGCAGCATGAATTGCAAACGCCAATATTACAGAATCGCCCGGTTTGACGGTATAGGGTCCGCTGGCAACGGTGTGACTTACATCGGTACCGCTGCCCAATTCATATCCTGCGGTAATTTTTTTAAGACCGCTGGAAAGGGATTGAAATTTTTCGGCATCAGTAAAACCGTCATATACCCCCCATGCATTACCGGGAAGTGTATTATCATTTTCAATTGCATAATAGTTCGGATTTCCGGTCAGCACCTGGATGCCGCCGTAAAATGGCCGGGCAGTATCAAGGCTGTAAATATAACCTACGCGGTAAAGGCTGTCCCAGTTTGCCCGGTCATTTCCGCCCATATTGCTTATATCCCAGTCTGCATAAAGTCCTCCATAAAAATTTTTCAGTGCAGAGGAACCGTTGTTTTTGATGTCATATTGTATGATGAAATAATTATTATCCGGATCTCCTTTCCAGACCATGGTCCTGTAACTTACCAGCACGTGGGACGAGGATTTGCCTGCTTTCGTGTCATTGAAATTTCCATAAATTTCGGACTGCGAATAGTTTCCGGGCGAAATTTCACTGATCCTTTGTTCGGCCGTGAAGTCATTATCGTAATTGTAATTTACTGAACGTACGCAATCGGAAATGGAACTGTCACTGGTGCCGAGCATGAGCCCCATTTCAAAGAGGATCTTATTTCCATCGTATGCGAGGCCAAGTCCTTCCTGCTGGGCCGTATCCTGATAGGCAATTCTCCCGTTTTCGGCTACAGAAGTGGAAATTTTATTTTCTTCAATATTCAGGAAAGTAGGATTCAGGAGTATGGAGGCATACTGGTAATCATGATATTGACCGTCGGTAAATTCGAATAAAAAATTGATCTGGGTGTTGTCGGGAATTGTATTATTTAAGGTTAGGGTAAAGGGATCCCCGGAATTAGTGGCGGTCTGTCCCATATTGATGATACCCAGCTGGCTGGTATTTTTTGTTATGGTAACGAGGGAGGAGGATGTGGATAGCCTGACTTCCAGCCCCCCGGAGGAAGGCCAGAGATAATTTATAAAATCAGCGGTCAATTGAGCACTTTCTCCGGGTTTGGGTTCATGACCCTGGCTATTGGCAAGCTTGAAATTCAATAGCCGGATTCCCGGAGGCCGGGAGGTCAGTGCTTTTTTGATATCCAGCAGGCCTGTCCCGAGTTTATTTTTATATGCCGAAGAATTCGTCGTATAGATCGTATCGTTTGCCGTGACACGCAGCAATTCCCCGATCTGATTTCCTGTGAAGGAAGGATATTTCGATTTAACAAGCACTGCGGCGCCGGATACCATTGGCGCCGAATATGATGTGCCTGAATTCGAGGCATAGATATCATTATACTGATCTACCCAAATTCCTGTGCCTGGCGCTACCAGGTCGACGTTAGGCCCATAGGAAGAATAATAGGACTTGAGATAATTTTTTTCAACCGATCCGACCGACAGAACATGATTGTAGGATGCCGGGTATTCAGCCACTTCATTTCCTGAATTCCCGGCCGAAGCCACTATAAGTACGCCCATATCCTGCGTAATTACGTCTATATAATCCTGGTAAATCTGGTTGGGATAGGGTCCTCCCCAGGAACAGTTGATCACTGAAGCTCCCATCATGGCGCAATACAAGACACCTTCAAAAGGACTTACTGCGTAGGATGAGCTTGTGTCCGGCTGGTCATCAGCGAAGTGTTTTGTAAATAAAAGCTTGCATTTCCAGGCGAGCCCGGCAACCCCAATGCTATTATTTCCGCGTGAACCGATGATACCTCCAACTCCCGTTCCATGGGTGAAGTCGCCGCCCTTAGGAATAGAGGGATCGTTATCCTCATCATTGGGATTACTTGCAGATGCTCCTGCAAAATCCCAGCCCCGCCAGTCATCGATGTAACCATTATGATCGTCATCGATCCCGTTTACCGGGTCGTTTTTATTTATGAACAGGTTATCGACCAGATCAGGATGGTCGATATCGACACCGGAATCAGGGATGCCGATAACCAGTGTTGAATCTCCCGTAGTTATATCCCAGGCTTGAATAGCATTAATCATCGATAAGTAATATTGCCTGGAGAGATAAGGATCATTTGGTGTTGAGAAACTATGATATACATAAACCGGTTCGGCCAGGTCTACCATCCCTGTATTATAAAGCAGGTTGATCGCCTCATTTACCGGTACCGAAGGGTCGAAATTAATGACCTGGTAAAGGCTGAGATCGTGCTCGAGGGGTTTAGCCGTACGTGCCATAGCACGGTTGATAAGGCCTTGCGGAACTGCCGGCCTTACTTTCCTGATTCCCATGGGTTCAAGGAATTTCATTGTCTTTGCATCCATCCTGAGAGCCCCTGAGAAGGCCAGTTTATATTGAGGTTTTAACTTAAGCTGTACAATACCGGGATAATAATCACCAGGTTTCACCCCTGGGGGAAACCGGAAATAATTATGTTTCAGATAAGGAAGTGACTGGCTGCAGGCTCTGTCAGAAAAAAAGAAAATCCCAATTATAAATAAACATCCAAGGATAAAAGATCTCGACATGCTTCAGTTGATACTTTAATTAAAGGAAACGAAAATTATCGGCTTTTACGATAGGCAGGCCAGGAATTTTTATAATTCTTTTATCTTAGTTTAATGACAATAAAAGGGTACAAATTATTATGAAATCCCGGAATGGATCAGGATCGCTATTATTCCTATGAAACGGATAAAACTTTCGCGCCCCGGATCTTACCGGTTTTCATATCGGTCAGGGCCTTGTTGGCATCGGGGAATTCATATGCCTGGAATTCAGGGCGAATACCCGCCTCGGCCGCCAGTTGAAGAAACCCGTTAACATCTTCCCGGGCTACATTAGCAACACTTTTAATTTCCTTTTCCATCCACAGGTGAGCCGTGTAATCCAGTTCTTTAAGCATGTTCTGATCAGAAGATTCCTTACGGATCGCGTTGATAACCAGTCTTCCTCCCGGGGCCAGGTATTCAAGGGCTTTTATCACCGGTCTCCATACCGGGGTGGTGTCAATGATCGCATCCGCTAATGCCGGGGGATGTTCATCATAATTTCCTGCCCATGCGGCCCCCAGTTCCCTGGCGAATTCCATTTCCCCGGGGCTTCTTACGAAAACATAGATCCGGGTATCAGGAAATTTATATTTCACCATTTTCATAACAAGGTGTGCAGAAGCCCCGAAGCCGCTTAACCCGAGAGTCATTCCGTTCTCCAGTCCGGCAAGTTTAACAGACCTGTGCCCGATGGCACCGGCACAAAACATCGGGGCGGCAACCTGATCATCGAGGTTTTCGGGAATCTTATAAATATACCCGGCTTTAGCAATCATATATTCGGCATAGCCTCCGTTCCTGTCGCGCCCCGTTGCCAGAAATTCACTGCAGAGATTTTCAAGGCCATTCCTGCAATATTTACATTTTCCGCATGCTGAAAAGATCCAGGCTACACCGACCCTGTTGCTGGTATAATAGTTTTCTACGTTAGCGCCTGTTTTTACGATTGTTCCTACCACCTGGTGTCCGGGGATCATGGGCAATACGGAAGGAGGGGTTCTTCCTTCAATTTCGTCCAGTTCCGTATGGCAGACACCGCATACTGAAATTTTTATCAGCACCTCATCCGGGCCGGGTTCGGGAATTTCCATTTCCCTGGCTTCCAGTGGCTGTTTTCCTTCAGTAACTTTATTAATCCGGGAAATGGTCCATGCCTTCATTCATAATAATTATATATTTCTCAACACGCCTTGAGGTTAAAATCATAATGATTTTTAACGAGCTCCATCAGGCTTGTTTATAGTATTCCACTTTTTTGCCCGCAGCAAGATCTGCCACCGAGGAGATCAATTTCTCCCGTTCCGATTCAGCCATTTTTACGAAATTCTTTGCATAACCGATTTTCTCATTGATATAGGTCTTGTTTTCAGCACCCGATATAAGCACGCTTACGGGCAGGCTCCATATCCAGTTAAAGACATCGGAAACCTGCATTCTCCCGGGTATTACAGGATCGCCGGTTTCCCATACCTTATCCTCCAGCATGTATTTTTTGGCAAAGAACCTTCCGTCGGCCAGGGATTTCATTGCCAGTATTCCATAATTACGTTTCAGGGCAACGGGAAGTACTTCTTTAACAAAGCTGGCAGTGTAAGCGGCATCAACCGGGTTGATGGGCATCTGAACTGTTTCCAGGACATCGTTATCTTCTAATTTTTTCAGCATTTCAAGGTGTGCGGCAGGATTCTGGTGGCCTGTAAAACCTATATGTTTTACTTTACCTGATTTCTTTGCCTCGATGACAACATCAAGCACGCCATTCGCCAGGCGTTTGTCCACATCCTCGGGAGTGAAAAGTGAATGGATCTGCCATAGATCAAGATGATCGGTATTAAGTCTTTTCAGGGATCCCTCCAGGTGTTCACGGGTAGTCGCTGCATCCGTCGAAAGGGTTTTGGTCATCAGGAAAATTATATCCCTGTATTCCGGCGTAAGATATTTCCCGTAACGTTCTTCACTGGTATGGGGACCATAGCTTTCTGCCGTATCAAAGAACCGGATTCCTCCTTCAAGTGCGGCTTCAATTGTCTCCCGGGCATCATTTTCTGTTGTCCATCCAATATGATATCCCCCGAGACCAAGCATGGTTACATTGGCGCCGGTTTTTCCGAGCTTCCGGAGAGGTAATATATCGCCCACCCTGTCATGAGGTTTCTCTCCGGTTGCGGAATAATTCTCAAAAGGAACCATTAATGCTGCAGTCATTGCAGCAAGGTTTTTTAAAAATTCTCTTCTTTTATTTTCCATAAGCTTAAAAATATTGAAGTGTGTCGACGAAAAAGAATTATAAGTAATCTTTAAGTTAATAAATTATGTCGAGCTGAATTAACGTTTTATGACAAATATCGTCAGTATACTGAAGATTTCAAGTCGGCCGAGCAGCATATCAAGACTGTAAACAAGTTTTGCCAGATCCGGAATGGAATTAAAATTACTTAGAGAGCTGACTCTTCCCAAACCGGGTCCCACATTGCCGATCGTTGTTATTGCACCGGAAAATGCCGTAAGAAGATCAACATTCATTGCCGAAACCAGCAGGGTGGAAATAAATATGATGAGCAGGTAAAGAATAATAAAAATTGTGGTATGATTTTCAACCTGTTCCGATATAACCCGGTTATCGATCTTAGTAAGGAAGATGGCCCGGGGGTGAAGAATATTTTTGACCTGCTTATGTATCAGTTTAAAGAAAACAAATACCCTGTCAAATTTGAGGCCCCCTGAAGTAGAACCGACGCAGGCACATTGGATGGTAAAATAAATGAGAACCATATGGGCAAAATAGGGCCAGTTCCCGGTATCAATAGTGGCAAAACCCGTGGTAGTTCCCACGGAAGCTACCTGGAAAGAAGCATATCGCAGTGCCCAGGGGAAGGTTCCGTAGCCGTCATGATATAATTTTAATGAAACCGCAAGCGTCCCCACCACCATGAACAGAACATAAAATCTTACGATAGTCGATTTGAAAATATTGAATTTCCTGAAGGTCACCGTATCGAACAGCAGCCCGAAATGGATACCGGAAATGACCATGAAGATTATTATTATAACCTCAATTCCCACGCTGTGGAAATAGGCGATGCTGGTATTTTTGGTAGAAAATCCCCCGGTAGCTATTGTGGCAAAGGTATGTGTAACGGCATCGAACAGTGACATACCTGCAATTTTCAGAGAAATGGTTTCCAGCACCGACAACCCGATATAAACTACAGCCAGGATCTGGATAGTCTGTTTAGCCCTGTACTTGAAGTTGTTTTTAGCCAGTTCCGACATTTCAGTATTAAAGAGCACCAGCCGTGTGTTTACCGATTCGGGAAGAATAAGCAGGGAAAACAGGATGATCCCGATACCTCCGATAAAATGTGTTGAAGACCGCCAGAAAAGTAAACCCATGGGCAGGGCCTCTATATTCGTAAGGATGCTTGACCCGGTGGTTGTATAGCCGGAAACACTCTCGAACCATGCGTTTACCGGGGTGAACTCTCCTCCCCACATGATGTAAGGAAGAGCGCCGATAAGGCAGGTGATGGTCCAGCCGAAAACGACAATGGTAAGCCCTTCCCGGCTGTTAATATCCGCTACCGGCGGAACGAATATTAGAGGGAATATGCCGAAAAGTACGCATATACAAAGTGTATAAAGGAGCGGTATTATCGAGCTTTCGTGATGGAAAAGGGAAATGATCAGGGATATCAGCAAAAAAATTGCATTGAACAGGAGGATCGTTCCGATGTACCGGATAATAATGTATAATCTCATTATTTCTTTTTTAGCCGGTAAACAAGATCCTGGATGGCTCCTTCGAGACGTTTCAATTCGTCCTGCGTCATGATGCCCGCATCGATAGGCCCGTTCGAAATTTTGTAATTTTCCAGCTTATCTGTAAGCGTCAGCAGGGGTTTGACAAAAAACTTATTTATAAAATAGGTAAAGATTACGGTCATAAGCAGGGCCGACAATATAGCCACAATCCGCGGCATGATAGCCCGTTTACTTTTATCTCTCAAACGGGTTGTTTCCTGGTAGATGACATACTGGTTATGGATCATAAGGGACTTTATGGAAGATTTGGTCCGTGTAAATACAGGGTATATATTTCTTGAATAACCATTTATTTTTGCCAGGGCCACCGAGTCAATCCTGGAGCCTGTAAGAAGATTGTTGTATTCCCTGTAATTTTCCTGAATTTTATTTATCATTAATTTATCGCTGTCACTTGCAATGCGATCCCGGGCATCCTTCATGGCAATATAGAAGGAACTATCCCCGGACATAATCTGTTCTTTTCCTGAATCCCGGTCCCCGCTAAGAAATAATAAGACGCCACTGTCTTCACGTTCCAGGGCTTCGAGCATTGAAGTTGCCGCCTGGATGATCTTGTAATTATTATCAAGAATTGAATTAACGGTTTTTGACAGGCTGACAAACTGGTAAATGGTTATACTCCCGGCTACGAATAACATGAATGCCAATACCAGGAAACCGAAAAAAATTTTCCATTTGATGCTTTTAAACATGATCAGATCAACGGTTTAGTGGATTGGAAATAAAATTAACATACGGAAGTTACATTTTAAAGCCACCGTAAAAAGATTTTAGATTCAAGACTGTTTTTTCTTTTAGCCGGCAACCGGGAAGCAGATTGCTATTCATAACGTCATAATTATTACAAGAAAATTACTGTGTTATTTTTGTCGTCATGTATAAAATGTGCCGGACGAGGCTTAATTGAAAGGAATTTCTTAATTTAATGCTCGTATTACATTCAGCTAATCAATTAGAGCGTTAATTTCTGTAAAAATCAATGAGATAAAACCCAGGATAATTTTTTCATTTGAAGGAGAAGATCCTGCCATCACTACTGATATCAGCGTTCTCAGGTCGTACCAGGTTAAAGCTGATGCCAAGTATAAATACATGCATGAGGCAACAGTAGGAAGTACGGTCATATTGCCAGGCGGATACAGGGCGGAAATCGTCCAGATCATCACCAATTACTTCGATATGGAATACAAAAACGAGGGGATCAATCCATACAGCCATGGAGAAAAGAATCCCTATAATTTTGAGGTTATTTACAAATTAAAACGGATCCGTGAATAGGATAGTGGAATGTTTCGATATCCGAAAATCCAATCGTAATGTAAAACAGGATCAATATGAAAATTATTCTGAAAAGGATTTTCCTTCTTTTGCTTATTTCCTTTTTTGTGTTAGCTTCCTGTGCCCCGCGACCGCAATATAAAACCAGGAAGGGCAGGAAAAAACTCAAAATTTACAACATGCACCAGTTTGATAATTACCGGATTCAGAAATATGAGAAAAAGCATATGAAGCATTAATGAATTATTTACAGAGAAATCATATTAATTATTGCTGATCCGCAATCCACTCATAATAACGGGCCGTCATTCAATACGGGATTCAATTTATGCCCTGTGACCAAGATTAGAGGTTTAATATTAAAATAAATCCGTAAAGGCTTTAAACAATTTCAGATTACCGTCGTTAATCTTCTCGTGGATAGAAACCTATGGAGAAACATTACCGGTTTCATGAATTTGTTATAATTCATTCATTCAGAGCGGGAATTAAGAAATTTTCTGTTTCACGCAACAGGAATTTTTATTCCGGATATTCTTTCACCCTGATATTTATTGCAATATTATGTTTGTCTTTGAATGCATATGGAAACCCGGGATATAGGGTTTTATCGCATAAATATGGGACAAATGGATTGTTTCGTGACAGCACATTTCTGAATAATGCTCCAGAGAATAATACCAGGATACTGATTACCCCGGGTATGCAGAATCTGTTCAGCACGCATATGACGGATTTTACAGGTGAGAGCCTGATGACGGATATCAGGACATCTCCGAATTTCTGGATCGGCTTTGGTTTTGAGAATGCCCGCTGCAGATTACATTATGATAATGGTTACAAACTGACCGACCTGAAATTTCAACCCGTATTTCTCAATTTCAAACTTAATCTTGAAACTTTCGGAAGGATAACTCCCTTTCTTGAATCATCACAGGGAATTTCGTTCAATCAATTCGACAGGATAGTTATTCATTCCACCCGTCAGCCCAGGGAAATTTCCCAGCGCGGGATTTACTGGTATACAGGAACCGGATTTTTAATTCACCTGACAAAAAATATATTTCCGGTGGTGGAAGCAGGGTTCAAAGGATATCATATGTCATTTAACCAGCTTGATATAAATCCGCATGGATTCAACCTCAGACTGGGTTTGCAATACTATTTTGTAAAGGACAACTGATCAGTAAATATTGTGTAAATTACTTTCAGAAGTTCGGTTCATTTCTGACATTTCCCTGATTTTTTAATTTGAGATTTACTTAAGAAAGGGAAAAATCAAATGAATCAATACATAAAGAAATTACTTTCGGTTTTATTTTTTGCAGGATCTTTTCATCTTTTCGCACAGGTCCCCCATTATGATAAAACCCATGAAGGGTTCCTCGTATTTCATGCCATCCGGACCGATCCTGCCGGGAATATTCTTCCATGGTATTCGAATAACCCGGGAGAATCCTATGATCATGTGCTGAATCTGATCTGGAATTTCTGGGATACCATGCGTACGGATATGAACGGGCTGCCGTATTATATGAACCACCAGGTCTGGAGACCGGTCAATGATCCTCGGGGGATAGGCGGTGATCAATTCAATATGGCACTTTCTTCATGGACTCTCTTTTATATGTATACTGGTAATGAAAAAGTTAAGGAGAACATGAAATTCATTGCGGATTATTATCTGACGCATTCACTTTCCCCGCCGGATGCATTATGGCCGGATATTCCCTTTCCATATAATACCCTTCAATATTCGGGATTCTACGATGGTGTCATGGTTATCGGTAAAGATTATACACAGCCGGATAAAGCGGGTAATTTCGGCCATGAATTGATAATCCTATATAAAATGACAGGGAATATCAACTACCTGAATGCTGCCATCAGGATCGCTTCAACCCTTGCAAAACATACGGTCAAAGGGGACAGCAGTCATTCACCTCTTCCTTTCAAAGTAAATGTTTATACCGGTGAAACAGGTAGTTTAAAAAGTAACAGCGGCGATAATTCCATCACAGGGCATTCTTCCTATACGACCGACTGGCCGGGCACGATGACCATGTTCATGGAATTGATCAAGATGAAAAAGGGAGACACCCTGGAATGGCAGACTGCTTTTCATAAACTTCTTACCTGGATGGTTGAATATCCGTTGAAAACAAATAAATGGGGTCCCTTTTTTGAGGATATTCCCGGGTGGTCCGATACCCAGATCAATGCCGTAACTTTTGCCCGTTTTATGATGTTACATCCTGAGCTTTTCCCGGAATGGAAAAGTCAGGTAAGAGGAATTCTTGATTGGGTTTACCGGCGCCTGGGAAACGACGAATGGAAGAAATACGGGGTAAAAGTGATCAATGAACAAACTGTTTATGAAACACCCGGCAACAGTCATACTTCCAGGCAGGCTGCGGCAGAATTGCTTTATTCTTCGATGACCGGGGCTACTGAATGGAAAGAAAATGCCATCAGGGAATTATCCTGGGCCACCTATATGGTTGACAATGACGGGAAAAATAATTATCCACGGGATGAAGTATGGTTGACGGATGGGTACGGTGATTATGTCCGGCATTTTTTACGGGCCATGGCCGCTGATCCGGACCTGGCCCCTGATAATGCTAATCATATCTTATCCTCCACCTCAGTGATCTCAATAGCAGGATATTTCCCTGATTTGAACAAGAGACTTTCAAAAGATGTGACCGATAAGGAAGCCGGAGAAGTGGAGATCTTTTACAGGACTTATGACAGGGCATCAACTGAATTGATAAGAATGATCCGCAAACCTGGGAAAATAGCTGTAGATAACCATTTTATTCCGGAAAGACGGGATCTTAACGGCGAAGGATGGACATGGGAGCCACTGGACAAAGGAGGGATTATCCGGATAAAACATGAACACGGGAACGCGGTGAAGGTATTTTAAAATACTCCTGCAAACCATATTTATAACCTGTAAACCATTTATTATTTCTTGGGATTCAATATATAATCGTTAAGATGGAAGCTATCCCTGATAAGAAATACCCCGTCATTGAATGTATCCTGACACTTGCCTTCATGATCATATTATGCGAGCCTCTGTCCGCACAAGGCTCCTATGAATATCCGCTTCAATGTTCGGGTCATAACCATTATCTTACAGACCATAACGGCAAGCCGTTTTTCTGGTCAGGCGAGGCAGCCTGGTCGCTGATCGCCCTGCTCAATAATAAGGATGCGGGACTTTACCTTGATGACTGTGAAAGGAAGGGTTTTACGGTATTACTGGTGAACCTGATAGAGCATAAGTTCTCAGATCATGCACCTTCTGATTTTTATGGAGATGCACCATTTACCGGAAAACCCTTTGTATCGTCTAATGAAGCTTATTTTAAGCATGTCGAAGATGTGATCAGGGCGGCGGGCAAAAGGGGCATTGCTGTATTGCTTTGCCCGCTTTACCTGGGATATAATTACGGTGATGAAGGCTGGGGGGCCGAAGTGAAAAATGCAACCCCGGACGATCTGAACCGCTGGGGAAGGTATGTCGGGACCAGGTATAAGAATATTAAAAATATCATCTGGTGCATCGGTGGTGATGCAGATCCTTCACTGGAAAAAGAAAAAGTGCTTGCCTTTGTGAATGGATTACTGGCAACCGACAAGAACCATTTGATTACTGCTCATAATGCCCCGGAACAAATGGCGATAGCACCCTGGCAGGGAGAGCGCTGGCTGAATATTAATAATGTATACACCTATAGCAGGACTCTATACGAAATCTGCAAGCAGGCCAACGAGAATGTTCCATTCCTTCCCTGGTTCCTGGCAGAATCAGCCTATGAAAATGAACATAACTCCACACCCCGCCAGTTGCGTTCTGAAGCTTACTGGCCCCTGCTTTGCGGATCAATGGGATATATTTTCGGAAATTGCCCGATCTGGAATTTCAGTTCAGCTACCGGTTTCTGTAAAAAAGCCGATTGGAAATCCCAATTGAATACGGAAGGATCCAGGAGTATGATGCACCTTCAGAAATTATTCCGTTCCAGGCCCTGGCATCTGCTTAGCCCGGACTTCAGTCACCTGGCGATCAAGAAAGGATATGGGGAATGGGGCGGCGAGAATTATGTCTTGGACGCAGTGGCTAAAGACAGTTCATTTATGATAGCATATCTTCCTGTGAAAACTGAGCTTACAATCAACTTAGCAGTGATATCCGGTAAACGGGCCAGGTGCTGGTGGTACAACCCTTCCACGGGAAAAAACTTCGTGATAGGGATCTTTCCAACGCAAAGCAATACCCATGAATTTACACCTCCTTCTGATGGTGACTGGATATTGGTCGTTGATGATGATTCACGGAATTATGGTCCTCCGGCGACAAAGGAAAGTTACTGACTCTTTTTTTTGGTAACTTTTATTATGCAATTGTTTTTCAATCTTTTTGGATACTATTGATTTATTTAATGATAAAAAAACCCGGGTTGAGTCCCGGGCTGTCTGATGCTTTATGATTGATTTTGATCCTGTGTTTCCGGCACCTGTTCAGGTGGCGGTGCAGACCGTAATCCTTCATCATAGGAAATCAATATAATGGCTGTAATGGCCACGATCATACCTATTGAGTTGGCGAGGATCGGTAACTGCCAGTAAATCAACAGGGATATTATAATGGTTATAACAGGGTATAATCCGTTTATAAGGGGCGCAACAATAATGGCTTTTCCTTCCTTGAAAGAATATACAAAAAACAAAACTCCGACCGTATTCAGCAATTGAATGAAAATACTGATATAGGGTCCTGTGAAACCCCAGTTGATCGGCTGGCTGAAATCCGTAAGCATGAG
>JBJKSY010000536.1:0-2682 GCA_046703645.1 Cyclobacteriaceae bacterium | reverse complement strand
GCTGCCGGCGATGTAATGAATCTGGAAACTTCCCTGGCAAAGAACTCGAGGAAAAGGGAAGATACCCGTGATCCCTGGAAAAATTATAATAAAATGCCCGTAAAAAACCTGTACCGCCTGGCACCACGGTTCGACTGGGATACATTTATTGGGGAAACCGGGCTGAAAAATGTAGATACTGTCATTGTGGGACAGCCTGAGTTCCTGACAGCCTTCAACGGGTTCCTGAAATCCTATTCTCTGGAAACCTGGAAAGATTACCTCCGGTACAGGCTCCTGAGAAATATGGCCCCTTATCTCAATGACAGCACTTATAAGGAATTCTTCGGATTCTATGGAACAACATTGCGAGGTATCCCCGAGCCCCGTCCCCGCTGGAAGAGAGTGGTCACGGAAACGAACGATGATCTTGGCGACCTGGTTGGGCAGGTGTATGTTAAAGAATACCTTCCGGCCGGGACCAAGGAGAAATTGCAGGAGATCGGGAATGCGATTAAGGATGTCTATGCTCAAAGGATCCGTTCCCTTGACTGGATGAGCGAAGCTACCAAAGATAAAGCCATCGACAAGCTGAATTCTGTGATGATGAAATTGGGCTATCCCGATAAATGGAAAGATATGAGCAACCTGGCAATAGACAGGTCTTCCTATGTGAGGAATGTGATGGCTGCCAACCGGTGGTACTTTAATTATATGATATCCAAGTACGGCAAGCCTGTAGACCGGACAGAATGGGATATGGAACCCCAGACTTATAATGCCTATTACAATCCCTCCAATAATGAAATTGTAATTCCTGGATGCAATATCCTTATCCCGGGATATGAACATAAGCTTCCCGACGATGCCCTTCTTTATTCCATCATCGGCGGTTCCACCTTCGGTCACGAGCTGACCCATGGTTTTGACGACCAGGGAAGCAAGTATGATAAGAACGGCAACCTCAAGAACTGGTGGACAAAGCAGGACAGTGCCAGGTTTTACGCCAAAACCCGGCTTATCGTAAAACAATTCAATGATTATGTAGCTGTCGACAGTCTTCATATAAACGGTGAAAATACCCAGGGTGAGAACATTGCCGACCTGGGAGGTATCATGATGGGTTACGAGGCATTCAAAAAAACGGATCAATATAAAAATCATGAGATCATTGCCGGATTGACGCCTGACCAGCGTTTCTTCCTGGGTTATGCCCTGGCCTGGATGGTGAACCAGCGGCCGGAAGCCATGGCCATGCAGGTGAAAAGCAACGAGCATGCCCCACCCAAATTCCGGGTTATCGGGCCTCTCAGCAACATGCCGGAATTTTATGCGGCATTTAATGTTAAACCGGGAGATGCCATGTGGCGTCCTGATAGCCTCAGGGTAAAGATCTGGTGATTATCCCAATGCATATAACTATGATATTTCAGCCATGAGCCAGATAAAGGAAATCGAAAATCTTATCCCGCACAGGACCCCGTTCCTGTTCCTGGATGAAATTACCTCCGTCGACATGCAGACTGTGAATGGGAACCGGACTTTCGACCGGTCAGAGATTACAATGACCACCTACATGAGCGGATTCAATTTTGTACCGGCGACCATCCTGCTGGAATCCATGGTTCAATGCGGTGGAGCCGGTGTAAAGAAGATGGGCCTCACCGAAGGATTATTCGGATTGGCGCATATCGAGAGTGCCAGCTTTTATGATGAGGTTAATTTCAACGAAAAGGTGAATTACGAGATCCGGAATTTCAAAGTGAGTAAGAAATATGTAAAGCAGTCGGGAAAGGCTTTCGTCAATGAAAAACTTGTCATGGAAGCCGTATGGATGTGTGTACGTCTGGATTAAACAGGACTTACCTATTCAAACATGAATTTCTTCTGGACGTTCATCTATTTCTGGATAGCATTTTTTCTACTTATATTATTTTTCCTTCTTGAATCTTTTATTCGTTTCGGTGAGGCGGCTAAAAGCTTCAAGGCTTCATCAACTGACAGGAATTCAACAAAGTGGCTGGGCAGGATTTTCCTGATAAATTATCTGCTGTTACTGGCAACCTTCCTGTTTTACAGGTTTCACCTGGGGATGATAGATAATCCTTCGGCTTCTCTTGCAGGGGATCTTATAATGATCCTGGGACTCGGTTTAAGAATTACTGCCACGCTAACGCTCAGGGAATATTATACGCGGACCTTGAAAACGCAGGAAGGTCAGAAGATCATTTCGCACGGTATCTATAAATTCATCCGGCACCCCGGTTACCTGGGCCTGATCCTGTTATGGTCCGGTGCAGGTTTGGCCTCCGGGAATTATATCATTGTTTCACTGGTTTTTCTTCTGACAGCGGGAACTTACCTTTACCGTATCCATACCGAAGAGGAAATGCTGATATCAGGATTTGGAAGTCAATATGAAGATTACATGAAAAGATCATGGCGGTTGGTCCCTTTTATATATTAGAAAAATTATGATCCGGAAAATGAAACCTCAGGATGGCCCCCGGGTACTTGAAATTTATCGGCAGGGGATCGGCACGGGTCTGGCAACATTCGAAACAGAGGTTCCATCCTGGGAAAAATGGGATGCCGCCCATCTGGAAGATTTACGATTCGTGTATGAGGAATCCGGAAATATCCGGGGCTGGATCGCCCTATCCCCTGTATCCTCAAGAAAAGTATATGAAGGAGTTGCCGAGG
>JBJKSY010000535.1:0-4254 GCA_046703645.1 Cyclobacteriaceae bacterium | reverse complement strand
GAATGCGGGTGACGCGACCAGCGCCGATAAATCCTATTGATTTCATAATTAAAAAAATTTAAAATTTATAAATGAGAAATATCTATTAAAACCATGTGCCGTAAATCATTCCTGTTAGGGTGGCCATAATGATTACCAGCGTTATATAGTAAATTTTTTTATGTGTATATAGATAATATGTAATATATTCCAGTAATTATGAACAATGCCGCAACCGATTTCCGAAACCATATTTCGAAATTTTTTAACCGGCTGTAAAATTTTCCTATTCCGGAAATTGCGAAAGCCAGTGACCATGCTATTATAATAACAGGGATCCCAGTAGCCACCGCGTATATAAATGGCAGTAGTATTACCGATGATTTAGATATCATCAAGGGCATCAGCATACCGAAAAATAGAACGCCGCTGTAAGGACAGAAAGCCAGGGCAAACAATATTCCTAGGAATAACACATCTCGATAATTACGAATCCCTTTCTTTTCGTATTTTCCTGTTAGGTGGTTCAGTGATGGAAAATTAATTTTAATAATTCCAAGAAGTAAAATTCCTAAAATTATAAGCAATGGCCCCAGGAACTTTTCCCCGTATTGCTGGAATAATCCTGAAATCCTGAACCGGTTGGCTCCCAGATAAATAATTACAGCCAGCGACACATAGGTGATTGCCCTGCCGGCAGTATAAATCAGCCCGTTGATGAAAACCTTGTTTTTATTGCTGATTCCCCTGCCGATATATCCAATGGCTGTAATATTGGTTGCAAGTGGGCACGGACTGATGGCGGTCATCAGTCCGAGCACAAATGCAGAAAATACCGGCAGGGTATTGCTTTCAAGTAAATTACTCAGCAGTTTCTCCATTTAATAATACCTATAGCAAAGGATCTATTTTTTCCTTCAGGATCAGCTTAAGCTTTTCCGGGTTGTTTCGCGCATACATAAATCCTTCGTTGGTCAGATTAATTTGTGTATTGCCTTTTACAATTAATAGTGTCTGCCCGCTGATGCCAAGTTCCTTGCCCTTTACAGCTCCTTCATTTTCATCCAGGTTAAGCGCCGTAAAACTTACATTATCGCCATATAAGTCACTGATAAATTTTTTTGACTGGGACTCTATAGCCTGACAAGTAGGGCATCTTTTCGTATAATGAAAGTAATAGACTTGCACCTTTTCGGTCTTTAATTTTACCTGGGTGCTTTCCTGTTTTTTGGATTGTGCAATGCATGACGTGGTTATGAAAAAAACCATGATCATTGCAAAAAAGAATTTGAGGATCTTCATGTTGCTATTGGTTTGAAGAAATGATTGCTTTTAACTCCGAATCTGACGGGACTCTTCCGCTTACAACTACTTTACCGTTTATTGCTAATGCCGGAGTCTTCATAACTCCGTATTCCATGATCTTCATAATATCATCGACCTTCCCTACGTCGGCGGCAATATTAGTTTCCGCAAGCACATTGATTACGGCTTGTTCAAGTGCCTTGCACCTGGGACAGCCTGTTCCTAAAACTTTGATTTCCATAAAATTGATTATTTATGTTCGCAGTTCGTCTAACGGCGAACGACACAGGTAAAAAAATTTTAAACCTTTAAAAAACCTTTCATTAACGATTTTGCCTCTTCCCAATTTTTTTTATTAAGGCAATACTTGATCCTGGGTGCCTCAATTTCTCCCTGAATTAATCCTGCCCTTCTTTGGCTTTATTAATCGGGATTACATTGATGTTCAACGGAATGGGAACTAATTCTATACCGCTGACATTGATAATCGTAGGCTTATTTTATGCCATATTCGGCATATTCAAACTCGGTGTAACACTTGATATCGGATTGCTTATCGGTACACTTACACTACTGGTATATATTATTGATTATCAGAATGTTAAATCTTTTTCAGGAAACCCTATTTATATTCAGAATCACTATTGTCCGACTAAAATAGGAAGGGTGAAGTAAAAAACTCCACCCTTTATGTCATATTTGAGTTGCAAACCAACAAATAATGACATGGATAAAGTTAAGAATTTTGTCGGACAGCCGATCTTATCTCAAATAATTTCTTGCATACCCCGGGACCAAATCCGGCTGATTGCCCTTAAATTCAAAGCAGATCGATATTACAAAGCCATCCCCTTACAGGTTCATTTGATTGCCTTGCTGTACGGAGTATTGTCATTTTGTAACGGATTGCGGGAAATCTGCGAAGGCATGCTGGCCTGTGAGGGCAAATTAAATCATTTAGGATTACTCAAAGCACCGGCCCGCAGTACGTTATCCGATGCTAATAATAATCGAAGCTGGGAAATCTATGAGGCCATTTATTACATGTTGTTAGAACGTTATAACAGTTTTATCTCGGACAGCCGGTTAAAAGGATTGAGCATCCGGAATCTGAAAATCATCGATAGCAGTACCTTTCAGTTATTCAGTGAAATCCTGCGGGGAGTAGGACGTAATCCCCGGGATGGATCAAGAAAAAAAGGAGGCATTAAAGTCCATACCATGATGGATGCCTTCAGCGGGGTTGCACAATTTGTCCGGATGACCGAGGCCAGAGTTCACGATAAGAAGTTTTTGGCCCATTTAGACTTAGAATCGGGCAATTTTGTGGTTTTTGATAAGGCCTATAATGATTACCGGCAGTTTGCTGAGTGGACCCAAAACGAAGTCTGGTTTGTGACCCGCATGAAAGACAATGCTCTATTCCATGTGACCAAAGTCATTACCGATCATACAAAAGATAAAAAGGCAACAGGGGTATTGAAAGAACAATATATCACACTTATCTATAAGGAAACCGATAAGAGTGAGCAAAAACTCAAATTGCGAAGAATTACCTTTAAAGATGATGAGGGGCGGATATACTATTTTATCACCAACAATTTTAGGATATCGGCCCATCAAATAGCTCAAATTTATAAATATCGTTGGATGATCGAATTGCTTTTTAAGCAAGTGAAACAGAACTTTCCCCTCCGTTATTTCTGGGGAGAAAGTGAAAATGCAATCCGTATCCAGATCTATTGTGTATTGATTTCACAACTACTTATAGTCGTTATCAAAAAGAAATCTGAAACGAAAAAATCATTCGCCAATATCATTACGGTAGTTCGTTTACATTTAATGAGTTATGTAGAACTTTTTGATTTTCTGAAAGACACCTATAAAGCTTGGCGAGAAACCCATAGTCCCCCAGAAAATAATAACACAGGAATTCCTTTAACCTTGAATTTCATATAAATTCAGGCAGAGGGGCTACATTTTATAATTTCATAAAAAACACGAAATTAAAGTGAATTTTACCGTTTTTATTCGTTCGTTAATTTTAGTCGGACAGCAATGATTCAGAATATTACTCAAAAATTATCCGGAAGGGGTCAATTGGATGAGCTTTTCCAATATCTAAACAAATAATTGAAATCAATTATCCCGGTAGAAATGAAGAATGTCCCGTTTAAAGAATTACTAATTTATGAGGGGCGCTATTCGGGGAAAGCTTATAAAACTGCCGATAACCTTATCGATGAAAACCGGTCAATGAAAACCATATCAATTATTCACGGAAAACAAAATTATTTTTAAGCAACATCCTTAATTTATAAAGACTGCCTTTTCGTATCTGTCTTATTCTTTCGCTAGTCATTTCGAATTTTATGGCAATGTCACCAAGCGTATATTTTCTCTGACCTTTTAATCCAAACGACATTGACAGAATCTCAGCTTCTCTATCGGTAAGCTTACCCAGGACTCTTTCAATATCGGTCTCAAGGGATTCTCTTATACTTTCATAATCGGGAGCAGGGATATTTACTGCCTGTACTGTATCGTAAACATTGAAATTGCTGTCATCATTCTTTGTTAAGGGCATATCAAAAGAAACTTGTCGTTGTTTCAGGAAGTTTGCATCATTCACTTCGTCATGGGGCAGAGCCAAATAATCAGCTATTTCGGCATATGACGGGTCTCGTTCATATTCCTGTTCCAGGTAAGGAATGGCCTGTGAAATTTTTTTTATGGATGAAATGCGGTTAGCCGGTAAATGAACTATTCTGGTTTGTTCTGCAATTGCCTGTAAAATGGATTGACGTATCCACCATACGGCGTAGGAAATAAATTTGAAACCTCTGGTATCATCAAATTACTTAGCGGCCTTGATCAGACCATAATTACCTTCAGTTATAAAATCCGGAAATCCAAGACCTTGATTCACATATTGTTTAGCCACCGAGATTACGAATCGTAGGTTGGCTA
>JBJKSY010000534.1:0-2746 GCA_046703645.1 Cyclobacteriaceae bacterium | reverse complement strand
TTACTTCCGTGCGTAATCTATTTCATTTCCGTGCGTAATTTATTTCATTCCTTCCAGTTCCTTTCCAGGAACCCTATCCAGTTCCTGTACATGATCTTCTCGACATCGGAATCGGAATACCCGCGGTCCCTCAGCAGGCCGGGGATTTTCTGCAGATCGGCAATGGTTTCCAGATCGGAAGGGCATTGTTCCTTTCCAAAAGCTCCGTCCAGGTCGGTACCGATTGCGATGTTATCTGCGGTTCCTATAAGCTGGGAATAATGATCAATATGATCGATCACCGAGTCGATGGTAACATTTCTTGAGAGAGGGGTATCTTTAGCCCGGTCCCAGCCGGGGGCGAGCATCCAGGCATCAAAGGCCACCCCGATCACAGACTTTCTTTCAACGAGCGCTTTCACCTGGTCATCACTGAACTGGCGGTTATGGGGAACGAGCGCACGGGAATTATTATGACTGGCCCAGACAGGTCCGTTGAACACGCTGAGGGCTTCACTAAAACTTGTATCACAGAGGTGCGTGGCATCCATAATAATACCCAGTCTTTCCATTTCTTTTAATAATTCCCTCCCTTTGTTTCCCAATCCTCCATCCGAATCCGTTCCGTAAGCATAAGTGCCCGGTCCGTAGTGGGCAGGCCCGATGGCTCTCAACCCAGCTTCATAACTTCTTTCCAGGTAGGAAAGATTGACGATGGAGTCTGCACCTTCCAGGCTCAGAATATAGCCAATGGGCAAATCACCGGATGATTTGCCGTCAAGCCAAGGTGAACAGTGTTCCATCAGTTCTTTTTTATTACGTATCGGTTTCATCTCACCCGCTTCTTCCATCGTTTTATACCAGGCCAGTTGTGCCCGGGTCTGAGACCATGCCTGTTCGGGGGAATTCCATCCCGGGATCGGGTTTCCGGGTTTCACATACCGGGCAATAAGCGTGGCCATGCAAAGGCCTATCCTGCCTGCCCTCATTTCCGGAAAAGCTACGGTGCCCTTCGACCGGTCAGGTTTATCGTCCATTCCTTTTTCCATTTCCCGGATCTTCATGACCGGGTTTCGCAGATCACGGTTCCATTCCATAGCATTCATGCTCAGGTCAAGATGACCGTCAAATATCAGAGGCACATTATTTTCCATGCATTCAGTATTCAATGATTGATCATTCTGTCACGTGCGGTGACGCGCCAGGTTCGAGTGAATTTTGAATTTTCGATTACGTATACTCTTTCAAATAGAGCAGTGGTCGGACAAATATGTTGAGGAATTCCGTAATATACGTCCCCGATATTAAATTCAGAATTGTCATCAACCTTTATGACCAGGTGTTCTTCGCTATGGCCCTTAAATTCGATTTCCGGAAGATTGAGGAATTTTACCCGCTGCGGCAGTGGATTTTCCGATGCGATGGCCTTATGACCGAGGTCGAGACAGAGAAGGTTACTGCCGGGTTTCGAAATTATCCTTGAAGCCACAACGGCGGCGAATTCAAAACTTAAATCCTTATAATCCCGGTTATATCCCCAGTCCCAGAATAATGTCGTACCGGGGCTGCATGTTATATTATCACGTTTGGCGTGAATGGGAAAGGTGGGTGTCCCCCCGGCGACCACTTCAGGATCAATGCTGAATTTCTCCTTTATCTTTTCCACAAGGTCTCTAACAAACCCGAATTCCTCGTTGCATATTTCAGCTCTTTTTACGGGATCCGCAATATGCAGGTGACCGTCGTATACATGCAATCCGACTGGGTTAAGCCCTTCGGAGTTCCATGCATATTCAAATAGTGAGATTGCTTTATCCGGACTAATTCCTGTCCTGTGATTTCCTGAATCGATATCCAGGAAAACATTCATGATATTTCTGCCCCTGGAAAAAAAATCCGATAGTTCATCCACGGATTTTTTATTATCGAACAGTGCGGAAAAACGTGTCCTGGGATAAAATCTCGACAGGTCGAAAAGGCGGCGGATTTTCGGACCCACCGGCTGATATGCCAGCAGGACGTCGGGGGCCTTTATCAGACCCAGCATTTCGGCTTCGGCGATCGTGGCACATTTGAATTTGCGTATCCCGGCATCCATCTGCAACTTAACCACTTCCGGCATTTTATAAGTTTTGACATGGGGCCTGAGCCGGGAAGGATCCCCGGCGATCCGGATCATCTCCTTTATATTGTGTCTGATACGTTCGGGATAAACCAGCAGGGCAGGGGTGTCAATTTCCCCGATATTTGTCACCTTGTACCATCCGTCTGCTTCAGCCATAAGCTTAAAAAATCAAATGAGTTCAAAAACAGCTTCAATTTCCACGGTTATGTTTTCGGGAAGGCTTCCCATACCGACGGCACTTCGAACCCCCACGCCATTGTCTTCACCGAAGATCTCTGCAAACAATTCGCTGCATCCGTTAATCACGTAGGGATGGCGGTCAAAATCCGGCGTTGCATTGACCATTCCGAATACCTTTATAACCCTCTTAATTTTGTTCAGGGTACCCAGGTTGGTTTTTAAAGTTGAAAGAATCGCAAGTCCTACCTGCCGGGCTGCGACCTTTGCCTGGTCTGCATCCAGGTCGGAGCCTGCACAACCTTTCATAAGGGAGCCGTCATCGAGAATAGGACCATGTCCGGAAACGTAAGCCAGGTTCCCGGAAATCAGGAATGGTTTATAAACACCCTTGGGAGCCGGGGCAGGCGGAAGCTTGATGCCTTTTTTTTCAATCAATTCATCAGGGCTAAGAGAACTCATAAC
>JBJKSY010000533.1:0-8714 GCA_046703645.1 Cyclobacteriaceae bacterium | reverse complement strand
ATAAAAAAGATCTCATTTCACTTCAATTCATAAAGTCTGCAGACAGGCGAACAAATTAATAAATCGGACAACTTAATGCAACTGCCGGTTTGATCTCATGAATTTCATATATTTGTTTTTTGACGGATTTACCAACAGCATATTTTTATTTTTATAACATATTTTTTTATCAGAGACAGATGGGAACTGATTTTCTTTATACAACTGATGCGTATATCAGGGAATTCGATAAAATAGAGATATATGATTACCAGAGCAAAGGCAGGATCAATAAAAGAGTAAAAATCAAGTTGTTTCCTGAAATTGTATCTTGAACCCTTGAAGGGTCCGACACCCTTGAAGGGTTATTCAGGAATTTAGTAAAATTATTTTTTGAAGCACTTAATTCTCTCAATGTGAATAGTTAAATTGGAGACGAAAAACAATTCTATAACGATGAAAAATGTATATAAGGCATTTTTTTATGCGATTCTGATTCTTATGATGAGTTCATACACAGCTTCCGGCCAGGGTTTGTTAAAAAAGGTCGGAAGGAAGCTGGGAAATGAAGCTGAAAAAATGTTGGACAAGGATTCCAACAAAGGGAATAATTCCAACCAGGATAATTCCAATCAGAATGCGAATACCGGCCAGGGAAACGCAGGCTATAATATGGGCCAGCCTAACGTGGAAACCACAACATCGAGCACAGGCCGTAAAAAAATGAAACCGCCTGATGTCAAGAAAATGCTGGCAGATGCCCAGACTTCTTATGGGTCCAAGAAATATGATGACACCCGGTATAATGTTCAACAAGCCATTGCCGGTATTGAACTTGAGATCGGATACCAGATCCTGGACTCATTACCAAAGAAGATCGATAATCTCGATTATAAGGATGAGGATGACCAGGTGGTAAGCGGAGGCTATGGCTGGACAGGCTTCAACGTCGAGAGAAGCTATTATGATAAAAAGGACAAATCTCTCGATATAAGTATCCTCAACAATGCCGCCATGTCTTCTGGCATAAACATGATCCTGACGAACCCCATGTATACGAATTCTTCTGACAACAGCCAGAAAGCGGTAAAGGTCGGGGATTACAGGGCTGTGATCAAGGCTGAGGATGATGGGGGATTTACGCTTAGCATTCCTCTTGGACAGTCTTCAATCATCATATTTTCATGCAAGAAATTCCAGGATGAAGATGAGGTGACCAATACGGCCGCTCAATTCGATATTGCAGGGATCAAAAGAATGCTGGGTGAACAATAAATCATTACGAACATGAAACTTAAACATATAATTCTTTCATTACTGTTTCTGGGATTATTTACGGCGGGATATGCCCAGGATGATGTTGAAAAATCCCTCACGGATGCACAGACTGCTTATAATTCAGGAAATCTTCAGGATGCCAGATTTGATCTGCAGCAGACCCTGCAGGCGCTCGATGTTGTGATTGGAAAGGAAATCCTTAAAACCCTTCCGACACAGATCGATAATTTCGTATATGATGAACACCAGGATAACGTTATGGGCGGAAGCGGCGGACTTACAGGGCTCAATGTGACCAGGTACTATATGGACAAGACCGATTCTTCAAAAACCCTGAACATTTCACTTATTAACAATTCCCCTATGATCGCAACGATCAATGCCTTCATGACCAATCCATTATTCATGAATTCTTCTAATGGTTCGCAAAAGATCGTTCGTGTATCAGGATATAAGGCTGTCCTTAATAAAAGAATGAATGACAATACACTGACCGGTTATGAATTACAGTTGCCTTTTAACCAGTCACTGTTAACCTATACCTGTGACGGTATTACCAATGAAACGGATATGCTGAACCTGGCTCAGAAAGTTGATATAAAAAGTATCGTCGCTCTGGCCGGTGGAGGGAACTGATTCCTTTATATTCTCTCAGAAAGGATAAATCTTTTAAGAATATTCCCGGTTCCTTGAAGGACCGGGATATTTTTTGCATAAACAATTTATCCGTTTTTATTTTACATGCCCCATCATTGCCTGCTTCATTCCATCTGAATTTTATTTCTTCACCACTATCCTTATCCCATATGTTTTCATGGATGAAAAGGACTTAAGTGAATTTATGGAAATTATCCTATCACAGGGCTTTATAGTTAAATCCATATTTTAATGACATAATGACGTATTTCTATTGGGAGAGACACCAGATCAGGACAAAATGACATTAAATTGACGGGAAAGGATCTGAAATTGAGTGAAAAAAGGATTTGGAACACGAATTGATTAATCCCCAATGAAATTTTAAATACAGAAAACTAAAAGGAGGAAACTGATATGAAACTGATTAAAAGAACAAGTAACTGGATGCCTGCCGTGCCTTTCTTTTTTGACGACTTTATGGGAAGGGATCTGGCAGATTGGTTTGACAGCAATTTCAGCAATGGAAATAGTCTGCCTGCTGTCAATGTAAAGGAAAATGATGAGGAATTTGAGCTGGAGCTTGCTGTACCCGGAATGTCGAAGAACGATTTCAAGATCGAATTTGAAAATGATGTGCTCACCGTAAGTGCAGAAAAGGAAGTCAAATCTGAAGACGGTAAAAAGAACGGTAACTTCTACAGGAAAGAATTTGGGTACACTAATTTCCAGCGTTCCTTCCGTTTGCCTGAGGATACCGTGAATAGCGATGCGATCAAGGCAAGTTATGTTGACGGGATACTGAAGATAGAAATTCCGAAAAGGGAAGAAGTGAAGCCGAAACCTGCCCGTCTTATCGATGTAAAGTAAACTGTGTTGCATAGGGAAATAAAGGCTGCCCGGTATGGGCGGCTTTTTTTATGTCCATCTACCAGGCTGCCATGACGGATATCCTTTAATTTTTTTTAACTTTATAAACAAAACCGATTTTTATGAAAAGGATTTCTCTTATACTTTTCGTCCTCATTATTCTTTTTTTCATCGATTCCTGCGGCAATGACCACAAACTAACGATAAAAGGTGATCCGGCCCTGGTGAAAAGAGTACAGGCAATGATGGATTCGCTTGGCGGCAGGGAAAATTGGTCTAAAATCAAGAGTGTATATGTAAGAACACTGAATTTTACTTCCGCCGGAAAGGGCAATTACCAGCTTGAAGAATGGATCGACCTGGAAAAACCAAGAATCCTCAACAGGAAGCAGGATAATTCCGGAAATGATGTCATTCAGATCGTGGACGGAAATGACGGCTGGATGATCCAAAATCATCAGATGGATTTGCTCCCCCTGCAAACCATCACAAATATGCTTAACTGGTATGATCATTATTTTCTGCGAACGCTTAAAATCCTTGCAACCGGGGGAGAGTATTGCGAAATAAAAAGCAATGGCCCAAACCGGTTTAACGTATTCCTTAGCGGGAAATTCATAGGCGGCATTGAACTTAACGATAAAAGTTATCCTGAAAAATATTTTATTGATCCTTCCAATGATATCCAGTCAGGTGTTCAGATCGTAAATTGGGGCAAATACAACGGTTATACTTATCCGCTTGAAATCCACGCTCTCGGGACCATGGCAATATATAAAACAGATTATTTTGACCCCAGGGACATGAATCCTGAAGCAGCTTTCAGCATAAGCTATAACCCGAACCAGATCCTCGAAAACCTGAAATAATTTGTAATTTAAAATATAGCTAAATATATTAGTATTTACTAATTTATTTAGTCTTGGATAACGTACTGAAAGGAAGAGGAGCTCACCTGAATCCTGCCAACAGGTTTCTGGGACAATCAACGGTAACCGAACATATAGAAGGTATCGATGAGCCTTTATTGATCAGGAACAACACACAATTTTTTATCGACACCCCTGCTAAAATTATCAGCCGAAATTCCAGCCCAGATATACCCTTTGAATTTTCAATCAACCCGTACCAGGGATGTGAACACGGATGTGCCTATTGCTATGCAAGGAATTCTCATGAATACTGGGGATTCAGCGCCGGACTTGATTTTGAATCAAAGATTATTATCAAGCCGGCGGCACCGGAATTGCTGGCAAAAACTTTCCTTTCACGATCCTGGAAACCGGCCTCAATTACCTTATCCGGGAATACGGATTGTTACCAGCCCATCGAAAGAAAACTAAAAATTACCAGGGGGCTTCTGCAGGTATTTGCCGGTTTCAGAAATCCGGTGGGCATAATTACAAAGAATGTTCTGATATTAAGGGATTTGGATATACTGAAGGAACTAGCAGAAAATTCATTGGTTCACGTTTTCTTTTCTGTCAGCAGCCTGGATGAAACCCTGCGGAGCAGGATTGAGCCGAGAACGGCTTCTATACAAAAGAAGTTATTTGCCATGGAACGCCTTTCGAAGTCGGGGATACCTGTCGGGGTCATGATCGGCCCGGTTATTCCGGGGCTTAATGATCATGAAATTCCGTCAATTCTCAAGGCAGCAGCGGCAAGCGGAGCCACAAATGCCGGGTATAATATGCTGCGATTGAACGGGGCCATCAGTGAGATTTTCAGCGACTGGCTGAAAAGGAATTACGCGGATCGTGCTCAGAAAATATGGAACCAGGTTTCCGAGGTTCATGGCGGCGATGTTAATGATTCCAGATGGGGCAGGAGACTGGCAGGGGAAGGAAAGGTGGCCGAATCCGTTAAATCCGTTTTTCAGGCCTTTAAAAAGAAATATATGCAGGGGGGCACCTGGCCTCCTTTTGATTTAACAAAATTCAGAAAAGGCGGTAATCTTACTTTGTTTTGAGAGATGAAAATTATTAAAGGGAATTTACGGCAGGGTATGGATTTTATTTCCGGGAGATTTTTGAGTAATTTGACCCGGGTTAATTAATATAGTCTTTATCATATGTTCCGGAAATTAATTTTTTTATGTCTGCTGGTTTTAACGGCCTTCCGGAATATTTCAATGGCCCAGGAACAGATATATAAGATCGATTCAGTTAAACATGAATATTCCAACCTGCGTTTTTATTTAAGTTATTACAATTCTGATTCTATAGGGGAGGAAATTGATCAGGTTATTAAAATTCCAGATAGTTATTTCCAACCTTATTCCCCGCATTCTGTAAGCAGCTTCCGGCAATTCTGGCTGAAGTTTACCGTGAAAAACAATACAGACAATGAATTGCCTCTCTGGTTGCTGATCGGCCAGGTAGATTATTTTAAATATTATTCGCCGCAGGATACACTTAAACCGATCGCCGGCGGGAACCTGGTTCCCCTGAAGGATTTATCGGCAGGGGAAATCAGTCGTTATGCAGTTCCTCTTTCTCTGAAACCGGGACAGATCAAGTCCTGTTACCTTTACCTAAAGGAAGGGTGGACAGGGCCGCCAAGGCTTTATATGCAGATTGTTGACAGGGGCCGGCTTGCAAGAATAACCAGCAGGGAAACAGTTAATTTCTGGCAGGGCATTTTCCATGGAATTCTCTGGGTCATGATCATTTATAATATATTTTTTACAGTGATCGGAAAAGATAACACTTATCTTTTTTATGCGCTTTACATGATCTGTATTTCGGTATATTTTTTAAATATCATGGGCTATCTCCAGGATTTTCTTTTTCCCAATAATCCCGGTGTAGGGAATTACCTTACCCTGATCATGCAGCTTGGCGTGGTATTTTACCTGACTTTTCTCAGAAAATTTTTAAACTTAAAATCTCTTTTGCCGGTCTGGGACAGAATCTCAATTTACCTCATTTATGCCACACTTATTTTGCTGGTCATCAAAACCGGATATTTTCTCATCTTTCAGAAATTCGGCATCTTCATCTATGTGTCCCAATTGGAAATCATACTTGGAGCCGGGCTTACAATAGGTCTGATCTTTGCGCTGTATCGATCAAAAAGCATACTCGCAAGATATTTTATGATCGGGTCAATTTGTCTAGGGCTGGGCCTGCTCTTAAGTTCCCTTATGTCATTTTCAAGAGTCGCATTTTCTCCCGCTTATTTCTCAAATATACAGTTGGGCATTGGATTTGAAATTTTGTTTTTTTCCTTGGGACTTTCCTATAAAATCAGTGAAAATGAAAAAGAAAAGAACCGGGTACAGCAACAATTGATCGGGCAATTGCAGGAGAATGAAAGGCTGCAGGCCAATTATGCCAGGGAACTTGAAGCCAGGGTGGAGGAAAGGACCCTTGAAATTTCTGCTCAGAAAACGGCGCTTGAAAATCAGACCAGGCAACTCGAGGAGCTAAATGAAGAGAAAAATCACCTGATCGGCATTGTCGCGCATGATCTCAGAAATCCCCTGACCGGGGCAAGATCCATGATCAATTTCCTTCGTGAAAATCCTGACGCCGGGAAAGAAGAGATCAATGAAACCATTCCTATCGTAAGCAATGCCCTGGACCGGATGAATTCCATGATCGATAAAATCCTCGATATCCGGGCAATTGAATCTCAAACTTTAAATGTTACATTGGAAATTATTGAGATTCAAAAATTTATAGAAGATATAATTGTTGATTTTGAATCCAAGGCCGAAGCCAAATCCCTGCATATCCATAAATACCTTGATCCGGTAAAGGTTTATTCAGACAGGCATTATCTGACTGAAATTATGGAAAACCTGATATCCAATGCGATAAAATTCTCCCCGGATAACAAAAACATCTGGATAAAGGCATTGAAAAATGACGGGCAGGTGATTTTATCGGTTACTGATGAAGGTCCCGGATTCACGGAGGATGACAAAAAACGATTATTCCTGAAATATCAGCGATTAAGCGCCAGGCCAACCCATGGAGAAAGTTCAACAGGACTCGGCCTTTCTATTGTAAAGAAGTTTATGGAGGCCCTGAAAGGTGAAGTTGTTGTTGAAAGTGAGAAAGATAGGGGATGTACATTCAAGTTATTGTTTAAGGATCAAAATTGATTATCACAAGAATGAGTTTTAATGAGTTTAATGAATCTCTGGATTTTGAAAAGCCTCCTGAATTAAATCCATATTTAAAAGCTTTATGGTTTGATAAAAAAGGGTCATGGCGTTCTGCCCATGAATTGGCCCAGGAATTGCATGATAAACCCGGGAGCCGGATTCATGCGTATTTGCACAGAAAAGAAGGTGATTTGCAGAATGCTGAATATTGGTATAATCGTGCCGGAATTAAATTACCTGACATTTCCATTGAGCAGGAATGGATGGAATTAACACTTCTTTTACTGGATCATGGAAAATAAATACATTTCCATATCGTAATAAAAATTAGAATATCTTTGATAAGGAAATTTAAAAGATTCATTCCATGAAAAATAAGTTCATCAATTTTATATTAATAACGGTAATCTGTACGTCATTGGCAGGTCTGAATGGATGCAAAAGCACCAAAAAGATGGCCGGGGCCACAAAACCGAAGGAGACCACCGAATCAACGGAGTCCCAGAAACCTGCAAAGGAAACACAGACCCCTAAAACGACCAATGAAAAAGCAACAGTAACTGCCACCGACAAGCTTGAAACAAGCTTTAATGCCATTGCAACCAGTTCATCGCTGGATGCCGCCAATGATATAATCAGCCAAACATTGAAAATGTTCGCATCAGGCGACGTTCCGGTGATCATTGCCTTTTTTAAGGAAAACGGGATCAAGGATTACGACGAACCTACTACGATTACAAAATACCTGAATTATCTGAAAGACCTGAAAAAGAATCCCAATAAGATAGAAAATGTCATCACCGGCGATGACGGAAAAATTGTTGAACTTGATCTTATTAAGCGTTAAACCTTCCTACAATGAAAAAATACCTGATTAATATATTCCTGCTTATTACTCTTTTCCAGATAAGCTTATACTCTTATGCACAGGAAGAAAATATTACACCTGAACGGAAAAGAGCCATTGATTCACTGGCCCTGGAAAAGGTTCATGATCTGAGCAAGTATATCAGCATCATGGGAAACAAGGATACCCCCTTTGCCGAAGCTCAGCGAGTTATGGACAGGGCATCCGAATTATTCGCAGATAACAGTGAAATCGGTGTTTCATCCCTGAATCATCCTGAAGTTAATTACTATAAGATCCGTGAATATTTCCAGCGCCTGATGGCCCTCAATTATGATAAGATCAACATCAAGTGGTACAATATTCATTATATCAGCGACCTTGAAAGGCAACCGGATGGAAAATATGTCGGGGTAATTACTATTTACCAGCGATTCGAAGGAACCAACAAGGAAGGCATGACCTATAAAGACACTACCAAAAAAGACATCACCATATATGTTGAGAAAAAACAGACCCAGATTCGCGGCCGGCTTATAGATTTCTGGGATGTATTGCTCGGGGATATCAGGGTAACTGAAACAACTCCATGAAAGTATGTCTCTATGCCTTCCTGATTTTATTGTCTTCCGGTATTAACTCTTACGCCCAGATCATCAGCGATATGCAGGCTGATGAGGATAAATTTCTTGCAAGAACCAAACAGGTTAACCAGTTCTTCAGGAGATTCAACGGGGAAGAGGATGTAAAAGGCAACAGGTTATACGAAGGAGACAAGGATTACCATTCCGTAAAACTAAGGAGGGAATACCTGGGAATTCTTTTTGACGATCAAAGTAAGAATTTCTCGAAGGACCTGGTGAAGGAATTCATTGATTACGTGACCGACAGGAAAGATCCTCATTATCTTGATTTTCATGCTTCGGACTGGACGGCCCAGGTTGATGTTGAGTTCCGGTATGACGGTAAAATCCAGGATGGGATTTT
>JBJKSY010000532.1:0-2067 GCA_046703645.1 Cyclobacteriaceae bacterium | reverse complement strand
GATTCAGACTTCCGATCCCGGTTATTCCGGAATACAGCCTGATATACTGGGAAAGCATTCACAATTGAATACCCGCTGATCAGTTATTCCGGGTAGCAGGTATTGCTTCCTGCCGGTTCCCTTAATTATTAAATATATTCAATAAAACTTTTTCCCTCACCGGATGTTTAGAAAAGCCAGTGGCTTCCGGGAACAATTACCATATTATGGCAGACCTACAAGATAATGAAAAACCCTCATCCAAACAATCAGGGATTAATTAACCTCCTTTTTCTGCCTGAGCTCGAGAAGAACGGGATCGGTGACTGATTTTATGTTATAATCATAATGGTGGTCTCCCTTCACTCTCACAAACTGGTACCGGTGATCTGTCAGCTCTCCGGAAAGGTCTTCTTTTTCATCCTCTCCGAATGTGATAAGAATTCCGGGGCCGGTTATCTTTTTAATTTCAGGAGCCAGCTTAAATTTCTGGGAACTGTCCTCATTCAGCCAGTCCGAAAAATGGAAAATAAATTCGGCATAATCTGACGGGGACATGAGGTTAATAAGTACAACATGTTCCCTGACATCATCCGGGAGATCATTGTAGATAAAGGGCAGGACATTAGCCCCGAATGAATAGCCTGTAAGTATGATCTTGTTCCTGTTCCACAATTGGGAATAATAATCTATGATATTGGCAAGATCCCTGGCAGATTTGTCGGGGGGGGATTCATTCCAGAAGTATTTCAATACATCGACACCTACCACAGGGATGCCATGCGTGGCATAGTTTTCAGCCATGTTGCTGATAAATCCCCTCCATCCGCCATCGCCGGAATATACGATCATCATGGGAAGATCCGGAGAATCGTTGTTTTTTGCCGGGACTTCAACAATCGGAAGTTCCTTAAGGCTGGAGACAATGTTCTGTGGTACCGGCGGAATATAATTTGAAATAATATAATGATAGCCTTCTATGAATTCAGGTGCCCAGTTTTTCGGAACAGAAAAACCATGACCTACATGCTGCAGGGCGTAGAATTTAGAATTCTTGATTTTAGATAAGAATTCCCTGCATTTATCGAAAGTCCAGTCCTTGTCAAGGTCGCCATTCAGCACCACGAATACTGCCGACATATTTTCCCTTGGAAGAAGACTGTATCCGTGAGGGACGGAATCCGAACGCAGCCCGCTGCCTTTGCATAACGGCTTGTTTATGGTTATTCCGGGATCGAATCCGAGAGCAAGCGCTCCCTTGTAAGTATGATCCGGCGCCTGGGCGATCAAAGCATACACCATAGTTGCTCCCGAGGAATACCCGGCGAGTACCGGGGTGATGTAATGTGTAAAATGGAGCTTTTTCTGCACATATTCACTGAGCAGTTCGAAATCACCTGAAATGTAATAACAGGATTTATTTTCCTTACGCAACATCCTGTTATAATGCAGGATATCGATACCTAATACCAGGGCTCCCTGTTCCGTCAGGCGATGGGCCATATCGACCACACCCAGTTTCCAGCCGGCATCACCTGAAATAAAAAGGACTACCTGTTGGGGTTCCTTGTCCGGTTTATAGATCCAGACTTTACCGAACTTGCCATAGGTCAGGGTATCGGTCGTTACATTCTGGGAAAAAGCAGGACCAAAGAATAAGATCAGGGAGAATGTCAGGCTGGCCGCACGTAATATTTTCATAATTAAAATTTCGCGTAATCAGGCGCAAAGAAAATCATAAATAGCTGATATATGACGATTTACGGGGATATTTAACAAAAAATAACATATGAATTTTTATCCTTTCGGCATCCCGCCGGAATTCCTCATAATGACAGAATAATTTTGAAAGTGATTCAGGTCTGATGACTGATTGCTTTCTTTACACTGGCCGGCAGCGGTTTGGTTTTGTCTTGTCCGGGATCTTCCTCCGGTGTTCCGAATTTTCTTTCAACGGGCAAAATTCCCGCCCATACATCCAGGGCCATATCGCTTTTTTCGTCTTTAGGTCCTCCTGTCCTGGCCTTCCCTGAAATTTCGTCAATGCTTATCCTGATTACCTTGGTTGCTTTCAACTCCTTACGGTTG